>JBBTRS010000037.1:0-32773 GCA_038065115.1 Patescibacteria group bacterium | reverse complement strand
GGACGAGCTTGTGATAGGCGATGGAACATATACGGGAACAAGCAATAGAATTTATGGGTTGCCTACTGGAACCGCCCAAAGTTATACAAAAATTTATGCAGAGAATGACTGGGGAGTGACATTATCAGCTACAGGAAATAATATCTACGAGCCACCAGTAGACATAAGAGCTAATTATGTTTTGATTAGAGGATTAAAGGTTATTAATTTCTTAGGTGAGAAGTTTTCTTTACGAGGGGATTACATAAAAGTAATTCGATCTGCTACCGATGGAGCGGGTGGCAGCAGCGGTTCTTTTGTGGTTTATGGAAATTATGGTTTAGTTGAGGAGTCTTATTCTTGGGGAGGACCAAATAGATATGTATTCAGGACCTCTCATGCTTACGGGGGAGGAGATTATGCAATATTCAGAAGAAATGTTTGTCGATGGGATTACTCTAACACTAACGAACCTCAATCATGTTTTGCAAACTATGACACTTCTTTTACATTCTATCAAAATAACATAGCAATTGATGGAATAGACAACAGAGCTCAAGATCATACTTATGATGGCTTAAAGGGATTTTTCACTCCAAATGGCGCCTCCGAAACTCATTTTGATGGGAGTATTTCATTAAATATGGAAGGAGCTGGTTTTTGGATTGAAGATTCTCCGGTAGCTAATGTTACGCTTACAAACTGTGTTGCTTGGGATAACAAGAATCATGCAAATGCATCAACAGATGGTTATCCTCCTAGAACATTTTATTCTCGAGCGGGCAGTGGTCCTTTAGTGCTTAATCATTGCACTTTCGGAAGTTCTGGTTGGACTTCTAGAGTGATAGATTCTGATTTAGGGACAGAGGATACTATAAAAAATAGCATTATCGCTAATTTTACAGCTATTACAGATTATGCTGAAGATGGATTCAATACTTCTAATTATAATGATTACTACGGCAATGCGGGAGGGAGAAACAAGAGTGGCGGGATGGGGCCTAATTCAATTACAATAAATCCATTTACTAATGGACTCTCGTATCTGCCTAGAATCGAAGATGGCTCAACGCTAAAAAATTCTGGCGAGGCTGCAGGGCAAATAGGCGCCCAAATTACAAAACGTGTTGGAGTAAGTGGAACTCTGTATGGAGAACAGGGGTGGAATGAAACAACATCTGAGGATTTATGGCCATTTCCAAACGAGGATGTTATAAAGCGGGATATGGCTTCCTTTTATAAATCTGCTGGACAAGCATACACCGGAAGTCCTGAAATGATTGGCGCCAGAGGTTTTGCCGCGTCTGGTAATGGATTGTATGGAGGGCCAATCACCCTAACAAGCTACATCTGGGAATATCTCGGCAATCCCTGCCCGGCTGATATTTGTAATTACGGAACGCAAACTTTCCACCTCGCCGATACCAATCAAAATAACAGAATAGAAATGAGAGAGCTGATCGCTTTTATCGGGAGATGGAAATCAGGACAAGCGATATTGGCGGACGTTATGTCGGCGCTCGGAAAATGGATGTCGGGATCATAGTCAGTAAAAAATATTTTATCAAAAATAATTCAATATGTTATACTAAAAAATATTAAATGGCAAAACCAACCCCGACAAAATTATTTTTTATTACTTTTTTTACTCTTGTTGTTTCTTTAACTGCTCATAGCTTGGTTTCAGCCGCTTCTATCACCAGAAGTTTTTCTTCCGTCAATCTAAATACCGGGCAACAACTGACGACAACATTAACCGCGACAATAAATACCGGAGAGAGTTATTACACGATAGACGAAATCATTCCATCGGGACTTACGATCACCAACGCCGGTTCAGGGAATACGTCCCAAGCAGGACATATAAAATGGGCGGTAATTCAGGATGCCAGCAGCACTTCCTATTCTTATATTGCCACGACCAATACGGCGGGGACCTATAATTTTGCCGGAACATATATGGCTGAAGGAATGACCACCGAAGCGGCAATTAGCGGAAGCGCGGCTGTCGCATTTGTCACGGCTGACACTACCGCTCCTTCGGCTGTTTCTAACCTTTCCGCTTCCAATGTCGCTCAGACTGCTCTTGATTTAGCCTGGGTTGCTCCCGGAGACGATGGTTCCACAGGAACAGCTTCTTCCTATGACATCAGGCATTCCGCTTCCACTATTACCGCTTCTAATTGGGATTCGGCCATTCAATTAACCGGTGAGCCGTTGCCTTTGGCTGCCGGTAATTCTCAAACCTACACTGTTGTCGGCCTTTCCCCCAACACCACTTATTATTTTGCCGTCAGAACAACAGATGACGCGGGCAATATTTCCAACATTTCCAATATTGTTGCCGTTACCACCCAAATATTTACTCTTTCGGTTTCTCTTTCGGCCAGTCCCATCTCTGGCAATGTTCCTTTAGTCGTAGACTTAACCGCTCAAGTTGGCGGCACAGTTTCCGGCAACGCTAATTATACTTTTTACTGCAATCGTTCTGATTCCGGCACCGATATTACTCTTCCTTACGCCGCTAAATACGATAATGTTTCGCAATCCACTTACACGGCAACGGGTATTTGTAATTATTCAACATCGGGAACTTATACCGCTAAAGTCGTTATAGAAAAAAATTCTTATCAAGCGGAAAGCCGAATTTTAATTACGGTTTCTCCTTCTTCGGATATTATTTCGCCAACCATTTCTTCTGTCGCCACTTCTTCAATTTCGGCCAATTCCGCTTTGATTTCTTGGCAAACCAATGAAGTGGCGGATTCTCAAGTGGAATACGGCTTGACAACCAGTTATGGCAGTCAAACCGTTCTTGATTCTCAAATGGTTCTTAATCATTCCCAGACTCTTTCCGGCCTTTCTTCTTCCGCTCTTTATCATTTTCGGGTTAAATCAAAAGATGGCTCCAATAATTCTTCGGTTTCTTCTGACGGAACATTGAGAACGTCGGAATTTTTGGATACGGTTTCTCCTTCGGTTCCAGGCGCGCTTTCAGTGCAGGCGGTTTCTACTTCCGAAATTTTGGTTTCCTGGGGCGTTTCCACCGATAATATCGGCTTGGCCGGTTATGGAATTTTTAGAAACAATGTTCAAATCGCCACCTCTACCGTTAATTCTTTTAAAGACACCAGTCTTGCTTCGGCGACAACTTATACTTACACGGTTTTGGCTTTTGATGTCGCGAGGAATATTTCTTCTTTCACCGCTCCGGGTTCAGCCAAAACCAATTCCGAACCAGTTCCCGTTTCTGTTTCTCAACCGGCGCCTAGCGGAGGTGGTGGCGGAGGAGGCGGTGGCGGCGGCGGAGGAGGGTGGAGCGGCGGCGGAGGTTCTGTTGATGACATTATTCCTCCATCTCAACCAAGAGAATTTAAAGCAAGTTCCTATGACAAGCAAATTATTCTTAATTGGCAGAATCCGACGGATTCGGACTTTGTCAGAGTTTTAGTTCTTAGAAAAGAAAGCGCGGCCCCCGTTTCCAGAACCGATGGAGTGGCTATTTATGAAAGCACGGGCCAAGGGTTCACCGATACCAAACTGGACAATGCTAAAAATTATTATTACGCCATTTATGCTTACGACCGAAAACCTAATTATTCCCAGCCGGTGATTATTTCAGCCAGGCCCGAAGCCACAAAAATAGCTGTCAGTCCTCAATCATCAGTTAGTTCCCAGCCAACCAAAATTACCGGTTCCACCCTGCGAATTACGGGACCGTTTAAATTTGGCGCTCAATCGGAGCAAGTTAAAATCCTTCAGCAAATGCTTTCTCAAGATAAAATAATTTATCCGGAAGGGATAGTCACCGGTTATTACGGAAAGTTGACAGTTAAAGCGGTTCAGAAATTTCAATGCCAATACGGCATAATATGCGCGGGAACACCGGAAACCACCGGTTATGGAATAGCCGGACCAAAAACCAGGGAAAAGATTAATAGTGTCTACGGAAACTCCCAATCGTCAACTGTCAGTTCGCAACCGTCAGCGGTTTCTGTTCCAGCCGGCCAATCTTCCGCTCAATCGCTTCAGGATCAAATCAAAGCTATCCAGGATATGCTCTTGGAATTGAATAAATCGTTGCAAGCGGAAAAAGCTAAAAGATAAGACTAGTTTCAAAAGATTGCTCTAGAATTAACTTATCCGCCGGTGTTATTTTTCTAAGAACGAATCCGCCCGCCTTCGCTCGATAGGCTTCCGCCACCGCTGAAGCTCTGGCGGACAAGTCGGCGGGCAAGCCGGCTTTTTTGTTTGACGCTTGACGCTTGACGCTTGACGCCTCCGGACGGATACCGATTCTGGCTCGCCAGAATTTTTTAGTTTTAAGATTTTTGATAATCGATTCCACGCCATGATGACCGGCGGCGCCTTGACCGAAAGAAATTTTTATTTTCCCTAATTCAATATCCGAATCGTCGTGGATAATTAAAATTTCTTCAAATTTTATTTTTCCGTTCGCGCTGGATTTGTCTTTGGCGGAAAAATACTTAAGAGCGGCGGCCACCGCTTTTCCGGATTCATTCATAAAAGTTTGGGGTTTTATAAAAATATAATCTTTGGTCTTTAAATACTGGAAAGAATCATGTTTTTTAAACTTTTCAGTTAAAGACCGGCCCGTTTCTGACGGGAAATTTTCCGCTTTTAATTTTAAATTTTGAATCAGAAAATCCAACGCCAACCAGCCCGCGTTATGGTAGGTTGTAGCGTATTCAGGACCGGGGTTGCCTAAAGCGATAATGAGACGATATTTAAATTTATTTTGCATATTGAAATAGGGCTTGCCCCGTAGTAGAAACTCGCCTTATTAAATTCTTTTTTATTACGACCTTGATTTATAGTGAAGCTTGGAAGGTAATGCCTTGTTACGCCTAATGGTGAAACTCTTTGAATTTAATTATAAAAAAGCAGGCGAGTTTTCACTACGGGGCTTGATTTCCATGTTTTTAACATTATAATACAAAAGGTATTCAAAGCGTAGTTTTGTTTGATATTCTCTTTTATTTTGTTTCATTAAACCTTTTTAATTAAATGAAAAAGATTTTTTGGTCAACCTTAGAAATTTTAGAGACGATAATTATTTCCTTCTTGGCGGTTTTTATTATTCGGACTTTTTTATTCCAGCCTTTTTTGGTCAGCGGCGCCAGCATGGAGCCGACATTCTCTAGCGGAGATTATCTTTTGGTTGACGAAATAAGTTATAGATTCAGGGAACCCCAGCGAGGCGAGGTGATAGTTTTTGAACCACCGGTCGGCGGCAGTTATTTTATTAAAAGAATCATCGGTTTGCCCGATGAAAAGATAGTGATCCAGAATGGCGAAATTACGATTTTTGACCGCCAGGGCGGGAAAATGACGCTTAAAGAAGATTATCTTCCCGTTAATATTAAAACCTTCGGAGATTTAGAAGTGGTTTTAAAATCGGATCAATATTTTGTTTTAGGCGATAATCGCAATTATAGTTTTGATTCCCGAAGCTGGGGTTATTTACTCAAAGAAAGAATTGTTGGTTTGGCCAAAGTAAGAATTTGGCCTATTACATCCGCTATGGCCTTCGGGAGACCGAGTTATTGAATAAAACCAAAATAGCATTTTTTCTCGTTGTAAATCAGCCTCGCCAAGTTTATTTATTAGAAATAAGTCAGCAAGGCGGAAAAAACAGGAAAAGACAAAGATAAGATGGCATTAAATAAAAAAACAAAACAAATATTTCAATCGCCTAAAGGAATGCCCGATATTCTTCCCAAAGACCAAATTTGGTGGGAAAAAATCTGGGAGGCGGGAAAAGAAGTAAGCTCTTTATATGATTTTTCTTTCATTGAAACTCCGCTTTTAGAATCAGCCGGCCTTTTTGAAGCTTCCTTGGGCGAATCCAGCGACGTCGTGGAGAAACAAATGTTTGTTTTTGAAAGCAAGGGAGGCCAGCGGTTAGCGCTTCGGCCGGAAGCCACGGTTTCCATCTGCCGAGCTTACCTGGAGCATCATTTAGGTTATTACGCTCATCCCTTAAAAGTGTTTTATTACGGGCCGATGTTTCGTTACGAACAACCCCAGGCCGGGCGTTGGCGGCAATTTCGTCAATGGGGATTTGAAATTTTAGCCGATAATCATTCAGTCTATGACGCGCAAATAATTTTTGCCATCCACCGTTTTTTAAATTTACTAAAAATCAAGGATATAAATTTTCGGATTAACACCATTGGTTGCCGTGTTTGCCGTCCCACTTATAGAAAAAAACTTTTAGAATATTATCGGCCGTTAAAAAAAGAACTTTGCGATGACTGCCAGCATCGTTTGGAAGCCAATCCTTTTCGGGTGCTTGACTGTAAAAACGAGAATTGTCAGGCCTTGCGGTCTTCGGCGCCGGTTATTCTTAACCATCTTTGTCAGAGTTGTAATAAACATTTTCAAGAAGTCATAGGCTTTATTGAAGACAACGATTTGCCTTATACCTCCGATCCTTATCTAGTGAGGGGATTGGATTATTATAACCGCACGGTTTTTGAAATAGAGGTTCCGAAATTAAAAACAACGTTGGCGGCGGGAGGGCGTTATGATTATTTGATGGAAATAATCGGAGGGCAGAATTTGTCCGGCGTTGGCGGAGCTATCGGCCTTGAAAGGGTTATTGATGTAATGAAGCAACAGGAAATAATTCCTGATTTAAAAACCAAACCACGAGCGTTTTTTATTGCCGTGGGAGATCAGGCGGAGAAAGCAGGTTTAGTCTTAGTGGAGAATATGAGGCGGGCCGGTATCGCCGTCAGCGAGTCTTTGGGTAAAAAATCCCTCAAGGCCCAACTGAAAGCCGCCGACAAGAAGAAAGTCTCTCTGGTTTTGATTTTTGGCCAAAAAGAAGTCTTTGAAGAAACGATTATTGTCAGGGACATGAATTCCGGCGTTCAAGAAACCATTTTTTTAAGCAAATTAGTCGAAGAAGTCAAAAAGAAATTACACTAATAATTTAATTACTGTAATTACGACAGTTGTTGTATGGAATGTTTATTTTGTAAGATAGTCAAAAAAGAAATACCGGCTGAAATTATTTACGAAGATGACCGGAATTTGGCCATTCTTGATACCGCCCCTCGAGCCCCCGGCCACACTATGGTTATGTCCAAAATTCACAGCCAAACAATTTTGGATTTACCGGATGACAGGCTGGGTTTTCTTTTTGAAGCGGTTAAAAAAGTTATTAAATTTATCCAGGAAGGTCTTAAGCCGGAGGGGTTTACTATTGGAATTAATCACGGTAAAATAAGTGGCCAGGCTATTGATCATCTTCATGTTCATATTATTCCCAGGTTTAAAGATGACGGTGGCAGTTCAATTCACAGCGTGGTCAATAATCCGCCCAAAGAGTCGTTAGCAGAAATAAAAAGCAAATTAGCAAATATTAATAAATAAAAAAATCATGGAAATCAGAAAAAAAGAAAAAGAATCAGTGACTGGCCTTCTTTACCGTTTTAATCTGAAAATGAAGCAAAGCGGAATTCTTCGCGAAGTAAAAAAACGACGTTTTTATCATCGGCCGGTTAATCGTCGCCAAAAACGAATCGCGGCTGTTTATCGCGAAGCCAAGAAAAAAGAAATAGAAAAGGCCAAAAAAATGGGAGAAATTTAGTCGCGTCAATATAATAACGCGATGTTTTAATCGGTTTTGAAACGATTTGAGCGAGAAACATATCGCAGTAATATTAAAGTTTAATCAATAAATAATCGCGCGTAGTTAAAAAGAAGCCAGGCTATGTCGCGGTTGCGTTGCCGGATATGAATAGAATTTCGGTTATCAGCTTAAACAGCCAATATTGTTTCTACGAGAAAAAAATAAAAGAAACAGCTCGGAAATTTCTTAAGTTGCTGGAAAAAGAAAATTGTCATTTGGCGATTTTTTTAATTACCGGCTCGGAAATGAAATTTTTGAATAAAAAATTCAGAAATAAAAACAAAGCGACCGATATTCTTACTTTTGTTGAACCTGGAAATTTTCCTCACCCGGAATCTAAATTAAAATTTCTCGGAGAAATATATCTTAACGCGGAAGTTCCAGTTTCCCCGCCTGCGCCGAGGGCTTCCTGCCTATCGGACAGGCAGGCCTGCCTGCCGGCAGGCAGGCAACGGGCAGGCAATTTTTCTCCCTACGGCAGATCTCCCGAAGGGAGGCAATTTTCAAGATTGTTGATCCATGGCTTGCTCCACTTATTCGGTTTCCAACATCGGAAAAAAAGTGATAGTATAAAGATGGAAAAACTAGAACAGTTGATGATTAAGAAACTAGGCAATTAAACGGTTGCTCAATTACTATGATTATCACCAGTTTAGATATTGGCTCAAACAGCATCAAGGCCATTGTGGCGGAGATTAAAAACAACGGCCGTCTTTTGGTTTTGGCGGCTTTTAAACAGCCTTCGGCCGGTTTCCGAAAAGGAGTTCTAGTTGATTTTGAAGAGGCAACCGTTTCTTTAAGAAATATTATCAGTGATCTTAAAAGGGTTACTCCAAAATCAGTTAAAAACGTGTATGTCAATGTTAATGGTACCAATATTAAATCTTGCCTTTCCAAGGGAGTAGTTGGAGTGGCGCGGGCAGATAGTGAAATTCGCCGCGACGATGTTGAAAAAGTTATTCAGTCTTCTCGAGCCGTAAATCTTCCTCCAAATTACGTCGTTCTTCATAATATCACTCGCGAGTTTTTTGTTGACGGCATCGGAGGGATCATGGATCCTTTAGGAATGACCGGCACCCGGCTGGAAGTTAACAGCTTGGTAATTAGCGCTTTTAGCCCCATAGTTAACGATCTCACAAAGTGCCTGGAACGGAATGGAATGGCCATCCATGGGTTGGTCTTTGGTCCTTTGGCCGCCAGCGCGGCAGTTTTGTCAAAGAAGCAGAAAGATCTTGGGGTTTTAATGGTGGATATAGGGACAGGCATCACCGGTTTGACTATCTACGAAGAGAATAAGATTCTTAAAACCATTAATTTACCCAATGGATCCGGCAATATCACTAATGACATCGCTGTCGGTTTAAGAATTTCCATTAGCGCTGCCGAAAAAATAAAATTAACCTACGGTTTTGCTCTCGCTAAAGAAATTTCGCGGCGCGAAGTTTTTAATTTACAAGAAGTTGATAGTTCCCTGAAAGGAGAAATTTCCAAGCGTTTTCTTTCGGAAATTATTGAAGCGCGGCTTGCTGAAATATTCGAAATGGTCAATAATGAAATCAAAGGTTTTGACCATAAAATTGACTTACCAGCCGGAGTGGTTATCACCGGCGGCGGGGCTAAGATTCCCGGAATAGTTGATCTGGCCAAACAAGAATTAAAGTTGCCGGTTCAAATTGGTTTGCCGGAACTAGCCAATTTTGACGTTAAAGATTCTGTTTTTCAGGATTTAATCGGCGATCCTGAATTTGCCACGGCTGTCGGTTTAACGACTTACGGCCTTAACCAGGAAGGATTTTCCCACCCTTCAATTTTTAAAAAGTTTTTACAAAGCTTAATACCTTAATGGCAAAAAATAAAAAAATTTCCCGAAATTTCAATCTGGCTAATATCAAGGTGGTCGGCATCGGCGGCGCCGGCGGGCACATTATAACCAGGATGTCCCAAAAAGAAGGCATTAAAAACGCGGAGTTTATTGTTATCAATACCGATGCTCAAGATTTGGAATATGCTCAAGCCCGCAAGAAAATTTATATTGGCAAAACCCTAACCAAGGGTTTGGGGGCGGGGATGAACCCGGAATTAGGCAAGCAAGCCGCTGAAGAAAATCGTTCTGAAATCAGCGAAGCGCTTCAGGGAGCCGATGTTGTTTTTATTACCGCCGGCTTAGGTGGAGGAACTGGTTCTTTCGGTTCAAGCGTGGTTGCCGATATCGCTCGCGAAATGGGCGCTTTGACCATAGCCGTGGTCACTAAGCCTTTTTCTTTTGAAGGGTCCCAACGGACGAGAATTGCCCAAGAAGCCTTAGTCCAACTCAAAACCAAGGTTGACACTCTAGTGGTTATTCCCAATGATCGGATTTTTAATATTATCAACAAAGACACTTCTCTTATTAAAGCTTTTGAATTCGTTGACGATATTCTTAAAAACGCCGTTCAGGCCGTTACCGAACTTATTGTTTCGCCGGGGATTATCAATCTTGATTTCGCCGACATTAAAGCGGTAATGAAAGACGCCGGAGCGGCTATTATCGGCATCGGGGTGACTACCGGAACGGAACGGGCGACAAGAGCGGTTAATCTGGCCGTTAATTCTCCTTTGCTGGAAGCTTCCATTGATGGCGCTAAGGGTGTTCTCTTCAGTGTTTCCGGCGGTCGGGATCTTAAAATGAGCGAAATCCAGATAATCGCTAAGATTATTTCCGATACCGCCGACCCCGGAGCTAAAGTAATTTTTGGCGCTTATCACGACCGTCGGCTTCCTCTAAAGCATCTCAAGGTGACAATTATTGCCACGGGTTTCAGTTTTAACGGCTTGCCTCAAAGCAACAAGCCGATTTCCTTATTTACTTCGCGTCAAGATGATTCTTCGGTTGAAATAGCCGTGTTGGATGTTAAAAAGAAAGAAGAGCCGGTTGAAGAAAGAGTTAAATTTGAAGAAAAAACAGAAATTCCTTCTTTTCTGCGTCGCAAAAAACATCGCTAACGATCTTGTTTTTGGTTCAACAGGCGACTTTTTTAAAAATAGCGTTAAAATTCGTTAAACTAGCCCGTTTTCATTTTATGAAAGAGATTTTCTATTTTTGGAAAATTATACTATAATAATTTTTAATGCAAAAAGAAATATTAAAAAAGAAAGGCGAAGAAGTTGTTCTTCTCGGAAACGAAGCCATAATCAGGGGAGCGTTGGAATCAGGCGTTCAGTTTGTTTCCACTTATCCCGGCACGCCGGCTTCCGAGATTGGCAATGTTTTCCATCAAATGTCTCAATCAGGGGAGATACCCAAGAGCATTTATTTTGAATTTTCGGTTAATGAAAAAATAGCGCTTGAAGTGGCGGCCGGAGCTTCTTTCAGCGGATTGCGGACTTTAGTGGCTATGAAAAATTTCGGTTTGAACGTGGCTTCTGATTTTCTCTATCCTTTGGCTTATTCCGGAGTTAAAGGCGGTTTAGTGATTTTAGTAGCCGACGATCCTTCTTGTTGGAGCTCGGCTCAATCGGAAGATAACAGCCGGGGCCACATCTTAAAGGCTCATATTCCCACACTGGAACCGTCAACGCCGCGAGAATGCAAAGAATTTGTAAAATTAGCTTTTAATCTTTCCGAAAAATTCAAGATTCCGGTGATAGTTCGGGAAACTACCCGGGTCGCTTTTCAAACTGAAGTTGTCACCCTCGGCGAAATTAAAAAAGGGGAGAGGAAAGCCCAATTCATAAAAAATTCTCGTCAATTTGTGACTATGCCGCCCCGAGTTTTGGAAATGCACCAAGAGCTTTTAGAAAAAATAAAGGTTATCAGAGAAAAAATTTCCGAAAACTCCTCTTTGAATTCCATTGAAGGCCGACCGGCGAAACTCGGCATCATCGCTTCCGGCGTTTGCTATTTATATGTCAAAGAGGCGCTCAAGGAACTCAATCTGGAATTGCCTATTTTGAAATTGGGGATTTTTTACCCGCTGCCGGAGCAAAAAATTAAAAAATTTATTAAAAACCTAAGCCAGGTTTTAGTGGTTGAAGAATTGGAACCTTACGTGGAAAAGGAAGTGGAAAGATTAGCCAAAGACGCGAACCCGGGATTAAAAATCAACGGCAAGAATTTTTTACCGGAAGTTGGAGAAATAAAACCCGAGAATGTTATTTTAGCCATTTCCGAATTGACCGGTAAAAAAACCAAATTTGATTTTAAAAAGCATCAAGCAGATTTTCAAAAAATCAATATTCCCAAAAGAGAGCCGCGGTTTTGCCCGGGTTGCTCTTATAATTTAGTTTATTCAACGCTTAAAAGAATAGCTCCGCCCGGTACTATTTTCGGAGGTGAAATCGGCTGTTATATGCTGGCCTATTATCCGCCTTACGAAATGCAGGATTATCTTTACTGTATGGGTTCGGATATCTCCATCGCTCACGGAATCGAAAAAGCTTCAAAACAAAAAGTCATCGCTTTTGTTGGCGACTCTTCGTTTTTTCACGCCAGCATCCCGTCTTTAATCAACACCGTTTTTAATAAATCAAATCCTTTGATAATCGTAATGGAAAACAGCACTACGGCCATGACCGGCCATCAACCCCATCCGGGTTTGATAGGGCTCAAAATTGAGAAAATTGTTCAGGCTTGCGGAATTAAAAACGTCAAAATAGTTGATCCGGTTAATGTCAAGGAATTCGAAAAAACGGTTAAAGTTTTTTTGAAAAAGAAAGAAGTTTCGGTTATTATCGCCCAACATCCCTGTGTTCTCATCTAGTTAAATATTTAAATATGAATATCAATTTTTCAAATAAACATTCGCAAAAATTAACGCCTAAATTAGCGAGTAATCGCAATTTCAACGGAATTATCGTTGGCACCGGCGGCCAGGGTCAGATTACCCTGCTTCAAATTTTGGCCCAAGCTGCTCGGCTAGATGATTTAGATATTAAAACATCCGAACTTCACGGGCTTTCCCAAAAAGGCGGCCCGGTTGAGGTTCATTTTAGGTTTGGCGAAAAAATCTTTTCACCCTTGGTTAAAGAAGGAGGAGCGGATTTAGTTATTGCTTTGGAAAGACAGGAGGCTATAAGAGCTTGTTATTACGCTTCAAAGGAAGCTGAAACTGTATTTTTGATTAATGACTTGGCATTGACGATCTTTAATCAAAAACCGCGAACCAAAGAAGAAATTTCGGAAATTTTAGAAAGATTTTCCGAAAAAACGATTTTTGTTCCGGCTTCGGATATTTGTCAAAAAGAACTTAAAGCCGCCATCGCCGCCGGCATTTTTCTGATTTCCCTGGCTTCGTTTGAAGGCCTTTTGCCATTGAGGCCGGCTTCTATTAAAAAAGCCATTCAAAAAAATATTAAAGCTAAATATCTTGAACTTAACTTGAAAATTTTTGAACTGGCTAAAGAAAAAGCCAAAATAATTTAAGAAAAATTTAAATCTTGATTTTGAAAATGCGAATAAATACGCAAACTTTCGACGTTCTTGAATCGCCCCTAAATTTACATTCCTTTTAACCACTTATCTAAAGCAGTCAAAACATCGTTCAAATTAACTTGAGCCGACTTCCATTTTCCGATAAAAGCAATCAACTCGGCCATTTCTATCTTGTTGTTTTGATTGGTGTCGGCGAGGTGGTATTGAATGTTGTAATTACAAATTTCCGCGGGACAGGAATTGCCAAGATATTCCCAGATGTAAGAAGTCAGGGTAATGGGGCCGCCGTATAATCCATTGCCTTGAGCGCAAAAGCCGCGATTCGTGTCCAGGCACATTTCGGTTTTTAGTCTATCCTCGTAAGGCCAAGGCCACAGATCTTCATCGGTTAAAACACCGTTTAGGTACCGTTTTACGATGTTTGCTCCTCTATCCGCCCCGTTGTTTCCGGTTCCGTCAACAGCAGAACCTTTTTCCACCCGAGGAAGGTATAATAACCCGGAATCTCCACTGCTCGGATTAGTTCCGGAAGTGGACCCGGAATTATCCCAGTGGCAATTGGAGACGCAGACAGCGCTTCCGCTATCTTTGAATAAAGAATTATTTGTTGCCAATGTTCCATCACCTATGAAAATCGGCCCCGTTGACCCAATAAAGGTGCATTGGTTAAAATTCACTACGCTTACTTTGCCTTGCCCGTAATTTCGCGCGTAATTATTTTGAGATGTTCCTTTTACGGCGCAGTTTGCGATTTCTATCGTAGAGTCGCCAATATCAAAAGGATAAAAATTCCCCACGTTCAAAATCATATTTCCTAAAAATTTGTTATTGCTTGCCCCTGGTCTATTTCTGAATGCGCCATAAGGGTCGGGAGCGTTATTGGCATCAATAGCGATGGAGTTTTCATAAATAGAGTCATCCGCGCCATAATTGGTAAAAACATTTTGTCCTCCTGATGTTGCGTCTGTGGCGTCAAACCTTGCCACTACTCTTCTAAAAGTATTTCTATAAGTATGCGGCGGAGGTTCCGGGTAATGTCCGTAATTCATTACAATCGTTCTCGCTTTCCCCCAAAACCAGCTGTCTTCCATTAAATTGTCTTCTGTGTACATCCCAAAACCCGCAACATCTCCGTTAATATTTCCGCTATCCTTGCCGCTGATTCTTTTTATCTCTATATGATGCGCTCTTGCAGAATCGCTATAGCCACTCACCTCTATCGCGGAATCACTTGAATTTTTAGTATGAAATCCTATTACGCTTATATACCGCGGTTGATAATTGGAATTTCCCCTTATAGATATTGTTCGTCTTAATTTTTGGCCGTCAATTATTGCCTTGCCATCATTTTCTGCCATAACCATCGTGTATTGATTGACAGTTCCGCTCGGAGGGTTGGTTATATTGCCTCCGTTATAATCATACAAACCGTCTTTGAGGACATAAACGTGGCCGCCGCCCATTATAAACGCTTTTGTTGTTGTTTTCCAGGGATTTATTGAACTGCCTACCCCTGTCGTATCGTTTCCCGTTGCTGAGACATAATAAGTCGCCGCCGAGGCAATGTTGGAGTTAAGAATCAAGAATATAACGAAGCAAAAAACAAGAACACTAGTAGATACCAGTAAGCGTTTGTTTGTATTCACGGATATTATTAGATTTTAATTTTCAATGCTCCGATCTTGTTGATGATTATAAACGAAAACAGAAATGGAAAAACTTTGATAAGTTACCTGATTTCGTACCTCAGTGTTATCGTGGTCGTTATTTCTTGGGAGCCCGGTTCAATGGCAGGGGAGGGAAACGTTTCGTCTCCGCCCGCTCCTTTTGACACAGCCAAACTCTCAAATCGATATAGTGGGGAATAACCGCCTTCTTCAATTGAAAGCAGGCGGCCTATTCTGAAACCACCAGCTTTAGCAACGGAAATCGCTTTTGCCTTAGCTTTGACAATGGCTTCGTTTTTGGCCTGGTCTTGAACTAGGCTTTGGTCGTCAATAACGAAAGAAAGCGAGGAAATTTCATTAGCGCCGTTTTCAACAATACCCGCGATAACATCGCCGATTTTTTTGAAATCTCTTATTTTCACCGAAATTGTTTGGTTGACGGTGTAGCCGACAATATCCGGCGGCGGACAAGGCGTCGCGTTATTTTCTGGACGCGAGCAGTTATAGTATTGATAGCGAGGTTCCAAGCTGTAATTCGTGGTTTTGATGTCTTTCGTTTCAACGCCATTGGATTTTATAAATTCAATGCTTTTATTTGTTTTTTCGGTATTTTCTTTTTGCAGATCAGCGATGTTCTTTCCGCCTTCGGTTTTAACGCTGAAAGAAAATTGAGCCACATCGGGAATAGCCACGATTTTTCCCTCGGCTGAAACCGAAAAACTGCGAAATGAAGACGGCTGAATAGATTTCAAAAAGGCATTTGTGTAATTGACCGCCGCGTAGGCAAAAACAAACATTGCCGCGATAATAGCGACACCTAAATAATCTTTTATTTTGTTATTCATACCCGGTAGTAGAAACTCGATAGTTATTTAGATAAATAATTTGACCTTTTGATAATCATTGTTTTGTTTGATTGCCCGACTTTTAGTTTAAACTCTTTGTTCGCCTCTGGCGAACCAATCGAGTTTTCCCTGCCTGCCGGCAGGCAGGACTACCGGGCATATACTTTTATTATAAAAGCAAGTCTTTTAAAAAACAAATCCCGCCCGGATAAATATCAGGGCGGGATTTAAACAAAATCCGTTTAGCGACGAAAATCTCTTCGAGGCGGTCGGCGTTTGGCGTAACATTCCCGACAATAAATATCTGAACCTTCGCGAGGCTGAAACGGGAGTTCGGTTATTGCTGTTCCACATTCAGCGCATTTCCAGTTTCCTTGAACCATTTGACGTTGGAAACCACCTTCTTTGCTTTGATAATCCACGATAATTTAAATTAACAATTTTCTACTTAACTAAATATCTTTTAATATTCTACGTTAAATGTCCTTTGTTAATTAATATAATTTTAATGATACGACCTTTGCCTAAAATAGGATAATAAAATTATCCTCCCCTAATATTTTTTTGTCAATATTATTATTTATCTATTTGGTTGCGATATTAAGGCTGGAAAGCTTCGGTGAAAATGAACAGTATTAATCCTAATAAAGATTGGGGAGTAAGAAAGCCGCTGGGGGGCAATGTTTCACTGCCGGGCGGGGGAGGGGGCGGGGTGATGTTGTTTAGCGGCGGTTGTTGATTCATCGGCGATTGAGGAAATTCCGGAGACATCATTCTGCCTTGGATCATTTGCTGACATTCTTCGGGAGTTTTGCAGTCAGTCGGGTTTGTTGACGGAAATTCGCCGGGTTGTCCCTCGCGGTTAAAATAATTAACGCCTGGGGCAGATTGGCCTCCGCCGCCGGAGCCGAAATTCTTACATTCATCAAGATGAAGTTCACAATAAGCCTGACATTCCTCCAGACCCCTACAGCCTCCAGGACCGGCTTGCTGGGGCATTATTTGGCCGCCCGGGTTCATCGTTCCCGGACCGGGCTGGAATTTTTGACATTCTTCCGGATGGGATGCGCAGTAAGCCCGACTTTCGTCTGAAGGCGGCATCATTTCGCCTGAATTCGGTTGACCTTCGCCAGTGGGCATCATTCCACCCGAAGGACCCATTTTTTCAAAACAAGTTTTCATTTGATTTTCAATTTCTCTCGGCGGCATCACTGCTCCGCTTTTAATTTTTTCAAAAGTTTCCGCTCCGATTAACGATTGAAGGCAGTCGATAATTTCCGGGGGCATTTGGGTCAAGCCTTCTTTGAATTTTTGCTTGCCTTCTTCCATCATTTTTAGATCTTCTTCCGGAATCATTCCATGTGCTTTGCCGAATTCAAAACAAGTTTCTTGGTTATCGGGATTATTACAAAAAGCCTCGCATTCTTCTCTGCCTTTGCAGTTGCCCGGGCCTTTGCCGCCGGTTTTGCGAGCCATGGTTGCTTCTTCGGCAGACATAAAGCCAGCCGCTTCGGCGAATTTAAAACATTCTTCAAAATGTTCGTCTTGAGAGCAGTAACTGTCGCATTCTTTCTTGCCTCGGCAAGCCGGCGGTTTAATCCCTTTTTTGAGGGCTTGGAGCATCTTTTGGGATTCGCCTTTTTCTTGTTCATCCATAAAACCGGCCTCTATAGCGAAATTCATGCACATTTCCATATTATCGGGATTGCTGCAATATTCGTCGCAGGCTTCTCTACCGCGACAAGGAGGCGGCTTGATTCCTCTTTTTATAGCCGTTAGCATTTTTTGAACATCTTCAAGTTCCTTGCCTTGAATAAAGCCGGCCTCTATGCCAAAAGTAACGCATTCTTCCATGTGCTCTGACTCTTCGCAGTAAACATCGCATTGTTTTTTATTGCCGCAAGGTGGCGGTTTCACGCCTCTTTTGATAGCGGCTTGAACTTTTTTAGCTTCTTCTAATTCTGCCGGCGGTATTAAATTATTTTTCTCGCCAAAAGAAATACATTCGTCAATATGGTCAATATTATTACAATAGGTTTCGCATTCATCCTTGCCGCGGCAACCGCCCGGGCCTTTGCCGCCGGCAGTGATGAATTTTTTAGCTTGCTCGATTTCTTCCCGAGACATTAAATTATTTTTTTCGGCAAAACTGACGCAGGCTTTTATATTCTCGGGTTTATCGCAATAGGCTTTACAAGCCGTTTCGTTTTGGCAATTATTCAATTCTTCAACCGGATATTGAATATTCGCGGCCCCGGTTGTTTCTTGAGCTAGAATTTTATTGGCTAACACAGCCGAACCGGCTATCAACAAACCTAGGACAATAAAGCTAATAAGGTGTTTTATTTTCATACCCAGTTAACTCAACTCCGACATTTTAGGGACATATCGAAGTTGATAATTAATGATTTTGTTTTATTTTGATTAATTTTGACCTTTATACCCAGCACTTTTGTTCGCCTGTATTGGCGAACCGTCGGAGTTGAGTTAACCGGGCATACCCAGTAGTAGAAACTCGATAATTATTTATTAAAATATTTTGACCTTTGGGTAATCATTGTTTTTTGTTTTTGCTCAGTTTTTTAGAAAACCCTGATTCGCCAAAGGCGAATCAAATCGAGTTTTCCCTGCCTGCCGGCAGGCAGGACTACTGGGCATATTTTTTATTCAAAAGGATTAGTTTTGATATTTTTAAAAGGATTGGCTTTGTCAGCCGGATTGACATCGGGTTTATTTTCCAAGGGATTTGTTCCTATAGATGGCAAAACGCCGCTAGTCGCGCTTTCGGTTATTTTTTCCGTCGTGTCTTTGACTTCTTCCGGAGCTTTGGTTTCTATCGCCGTTTCGGGTTTTTTTAAATTACTCCCGTAGAAGTAGCCTCCGATTCCCAAGCCGACCAATAAAACAATCGCGATTATAATAATAATGGTTTTTTTAGAGATGTTTTTAATCATTATTATATTATATCATATCGCTGGTAATAATCTCCGCTATTTTTTAAGTTTTTTTTCTTTTATCGCCGCTTGAGCCGCCGCCAAAAAAGCGATGGGAACGCGATAAGGGGAACAGCTCACGTAATTCATGCCGACGTTATGACAAAATTCTACGGAACGCGGCTCTCCGCCATGTTCGCCGCAGATGCCCACTTCAAGGTTTTGGTTGGTTTTGCGACCGCGTTCAATGCCGATTTTGATCAATTCGCCGATTCCTTCCTGATCAATTGATTGAAAGGGATCTTCCGGCAAAATTCCCTTGTTCAGATAATCCGGCAGAAACCCCCCGATATCGTCGCGGGAAAAACCAAAACCCATTTGAGTGAGGTCGTTGGTGCCAAAAGAGAAAAATTCAGCCGTCAGGGCCAACTTGTCGGCCACAATACAAGCGCGCGGAATTTCAATCATTGTTCCAGCCAGATATTCAATTTCTTTTAAATTATATTTTTTTAAAACTTCCTGATAGATTTTTTTTATTAACGCTAATTGATTTTCTAATTCTTTTTCATCGCAAACCACCGGTATCATTATTTCCGGATAAGGTTTTTTATTTTTTTTAATTAATCCGGCGGCCGCTTCAAAAATGGCGCGTATTTGCATCGCGCTTATTTCGGGGTAGGTGACGCCCAATCGCACGCCGCGGTGCCCCATCATCGGGTTGGATTCATGAAGCGAATCCGCCCGTTTGGCTAATTCAGCCATAGAGATATTTAAATCTTCAGCTAACTCTTCAAGTTTTTTTTGTTCGCGGGGAACAAATTCGTGTAAAGGCGGATCGAGAAGCCGGAAAACAACCGGCAGTCCGTCCATTGCTTTTAATGTGCCTTCCGCGTCTTTTTTGACGTAAAAAAATAATTTTTCAAGCGCTTTTTTCCTTTCGGCTTCAGTTTTTGAGATAATCATTTTACGCAAAAGGAACAGGGGTTCGTCCGAGCCTTTGCCG
This sequence comes from Patescibacteria group bacterium, assembly GCA_038065115.1. Lineage (GTDB taxonomy): Bacteria > Patescibacteriota > Minisyncoccia > UBA6257 > MFKM01 > MFKM01. Next base: position 13,273 of record JBBTRS010000037.1, on the reverse strand, counting down.
TAAAACATATGTTCGGTTCGGAAAAGTCCGATGCCTTCGGCGCCGAATTGCCTGGCTTTTCTGGCGTCCTCCGGGGTATCGGCATTGGCGCGAACGCCTAATTTTTTTAGAGAACCGCAAATCTTCAGAAATTCTTTAAGAAGTTGGTTTTCTTCGGAAGCGTCTATCATTGCTAATTTTCCCTCGTAGACGCTTCCTTTGGTTCCGTTTAAGGTAATCCATTCGCCTTCTTTTAATGTTTTTTCACCAATCAGAATTTCTTTCTTTTGATGGTTAATGCGTAAAGAGCCGCAACCGACAATGCAGCATTTTCCCCAGCCGCGCGCGACTAAAGCGGCGTGGGAGGTCATTCCGCCACGGGCTGTCAGAATAGCTTGAGCGGCGCGCATGCCTTCCACGTCTTCCGGGTTGGTTTCTTCGCGCACCAGAATTACTTTTTTGCCTTGTTTTTCCCACAGAACGGCGTCATTTGAGGAAAAAACAATTTGGCCGCTTGCTCCTCCCGGGCCAGCCGGCAATCCTTTGGCTAATGGTTTTTGTTCCAGCTCGGCCCTGGGATCAATTACAGGATGCAATAATTCGTCCAATTGGCTTGGCGTAACGCGCGTTACCGCTTCTTCCTTGCTAATCAGTTTTTCTTTCAACATGTCCAGGGCCATTTTTATCGCAGCCGGTCCGTTGCGTTTTCCGACGCGGCATTGCAACATAAACAAGCGATTTTTTTCAATAGTAAATTCAATGTCCTGCATATCGCGGTAATGCTTTTCCAAACGCTTTTGGATATTGAACAATTCTTTGTAAAGTCCGGGCATTGTTTTTTCCAGAGATATCAGGTTTTGGTTATGTTCGGATTTAGAAGATTCGTTTAGGGGAGCCGGTGTGCGGATCCCAGCCACCACATCTTCGCCTTGGGCATTGATAAGGTATTCGCCATAAAATTTATTTTCGCCGTTTCCGGGATTGCGCGTAAAAGCCACGCCCGTGGCCGAATCATCGCCCATATTGCCAAAAACCATAGCTTGGACATTAACCGCCGTGCCCCATTCATCGGGAATTCTCTCAATTCTTCGATAGCTGACGGCCCGTTTGCCGTTCCAGGAAGAAAAAACCGCGCCGATACCGCCCCATAATTGTTCATAGGGATCGTCGGGGAATTCTTTTTTCAAAACCGATTTTATTTTTTCTTTAAAAATTTGACAGAGTTTTTTTAAATCCTCCGCGGTTAAATTAGCGTCAGATGAATATTTTTTTTCTTTTTTGAGATTTTCAAGAATTTTATCAAGTTGCTTGCGTATGCCTTGGCCGTCTTCGGGCTCAATACCGGCGGCTTTTTCCATAACCACATCAGAATACATCATTATTAGCCGGCGGTAGGCATCGTATACGAATTTTTCATTTCCCTTGCTTTGTTTTATCAAACCGGCAATGGTTTTTTCGGTTAAACCGACATTTAAAATGGTTTCCATCATTCCGGGCATTGATCGGCGCGCGCCTGAACGAATTGAAACCAGCAGGGGATTTAGGGCATCTCCGAATTTTCTACTCAAAACTTTTTCTATCTTTTTTAACGCTTTTTCTAATTCTTTTTTTAGGTCTTCCGGATAGGCTTTTTTATTTTGGTAATAAGAACAAACCTCGGTGGTGATGGTAAAACCGGGCGGAACGGGAAGTTTCAGATTTTTGTGTCCGGCCATTTCAGCCAGATTCGCGCCTTTGCCTCCCAAAAGGTTTTTCAGGCTTTCGTTTCCGTCCGCCTTTCCTCCGCCAAACGAATAAATCATTTTTTTCAACATAGCTCTTATTATATATGCCGTTTTAATTTATTTCAACCAAATTTTTTATCAATTTTGACGATTCGCGTTACCTAAGAAATTAATTACAAAATCTCAATTATTTTTTGCCTGGAAGCGTATCCGGAAATGATATTTATCCGCGAATAAGGTTTTTGAAAATATTCAGCCAGAATTTTGATTATCGCGCGATTAGCCGCTCCTTTTACCGGCGGTTCTTTCACGGAAACAAAATAATTATTTTCGCTTATTTTTTCTATTTTATCTTCTTTGGCGTTCGGTTTTGCTTTAACAAAAATCTTCATATTAGTTTTATTTTGCCGCGTTTTCTCCGGCCAGGTAGCCGGTGCTCCAGCAAATTTGGAGATTGAATCCGCCGGTCGGCCCGTCAATATCAATGATCTCGCCGGCGAAAAATAAATTATCAATTATTTTAGACCTCATTGTTTTGTCGTCTATTTCTTTTAAGGAAACCCCGCCTTTCGTGATTATTGCCGAATTAAATCCCAGCAATCCTTTGGCCGTCATTTCCATATTTTTAAAAAATTTTGCCAAATTCCGCCTTTCTTCCCTTGATATTTTGTTTACTTTTTTTTCCGGATCAATGCTCGACAGTTTTATGACCACGGGGATTAATTTATGAGGCAAAAGATCGGTTAAAGAATTTTTAAGCGCTTTATTTTGGTATTTTTTAAAATCTCTTTGGATTCTTTCGTCTAATTTTTCAAAATCCAAAGCCGGTTTTAAATCAAGAGATATTTTGACTTCCCCGTTTTTCAGCAGTTCGCCGACTTTTTTGCTGATGGTTAGAATTATCGGGCCGCTTAAACCAAAGTGCGTAAACAAGCATTCGCCGAATTCACTGTATTTTTTGACGCTTATTCCATCTGGAGCTTGATTAGAAGTGGGGTTTTGGAAAACGCTTACCCTGACGTTTTTCAGGCTCAACCCCTGTAATTCTTTTACCCAATTTTCTTTTGTTTCTATCGGAACCAAAGCGGGGGACAGTTCTTTAATTTGATGCCCTAATTCGCTCGCCCATTTAAATCCGTCTCCGACAGAACCGGTTGACGGGTATGATTTGCCGCCGGTGCAAAAAATATAATTTTGAGCCGCAACCTCTCCGTTTTTCAGTATTATTTTTTTAATTTCACGATCCTGGCGGTCAATACCGATAACCTCCGAATTATACTTAATAATCACTTTATTTTTTGACAAATATTTTATTAAAGCCGCTAGCACGTCTTCCGACTGGTCGCTTAACGGAAAAACCCTTTGCCCTCTTTCTGTTTTTGTTTTTAAGTTTAGATTTTCAAAAAAATCAATGACATTTTTTGGGCCGAAAACGGAAAAAGCGCGGAAAAAGAATTTTCCGTTTTCGCCGTAATTTTCCACCAATTTTCTGATGTCTGATTCCGCGTTGGTTATATTGCATCGGCCTTTGCCCGCCAAAAGAAGTTTTTTCCCGGGTTTTTCGTTTTTTTCCAAAAGAATGACCCGCTTGCCCAATTCCGCCGCTCGGCCCGCGGCGATTAATCCGGCAGGACCGGCGCCGATAACGGCTATGTCAAAAATATTTTTTATCATTTTGCGCTTAAATAAAAAAAGCTCGGCGTCAGAGCCGCCAGCTGTCTCGTTATTTCCGCGATTTTTTGTTTTTTAGCAGTTTTCTGTTTTAAAAACATCATTAAAAGCCGTGTTCGCGGAAAAAGAGCGTATATCTTTTGTCAACCAAGAGTATGTGGTGCGTCAGCCAGTCATTGGAAAATACGGCTAACTCTTTCGTTATTTCTCTTAAATTTGTTGTTTCGTTTCTTACCTCGTTAAGGTAATTTTTGATTTTATTTCTGTAATTGTCATGCTCCGTTTTATGATACGGCGCTTCTTTGTAATTGAATTTATCAAAATAGCTTTCCTCAATTCCCAGATGATAAAAGGCGTAGTCGGCTAATTCTCCCGCCAAAAACATTAAAGGTTCTTTTTTAGGATTTTCGTTTTCTGTTAAATCAATAATACTGTTGGCGATTTGAAAAAAATGCTTGTGTTGTTCGTCAATCAGGCTCACATCAACGCTATATTCTTCTGTCCAGTTGAATTTCCCCATATCTTTATTGTAGCACACTGTCGTTTTTACAAAAATACTCCCTAGTAAGGAGTATTTTTGACAACTTAAGCAATTATCGCGTTTTTGTCATATTCCGATTCTTTTCGCGATGACGTCCCAGTTGACTATGTTCCAAAAGGCTTCAATGAATTTCGCTCTCTCGTTTTTGTGGTCAAGATAATAAGCATGCTCAAACACGTCCAGGACCATTAAAATTTTAAAAGCGGGGTAAATATTAACATTATGTTTTTCTATTTGCATCGGCATCAATCTTTGGGTTTGGTCGCAAAATGTCAAAGCGGCCCAGCCGGAGCCTTCAACGGACAAGGCGGTTTGGCTGAATTCTTTCTTGAATCTTTCAAAACCGCCGAATTCGTTTTTTATCAAGTCGGCCAGCGCTCCTTTCGGTTCTCCGCCGCCTTTGTCGCCGGGCGTTAAATTTTCCCAAAATAACGAGTGAAGCAAATGACCGCCTATATTAAAAGACAGTTCCTTTAAAGTTGATTTTAGGTCCAGCTCCGCGCTTTCTTTTCTGGATTTATCAATTTTTTCCAGAATGGCATTGGCGCCGTTGACATAGGCTTGGTGGTGTTTTTGGTGATGAATTGTCAGTTGCTGTTCGGAGATATAGGGCTCCAAGCCATTGTAGCCGTATGATAATTCCGGCAGAGTATAGAATTTATTTTTTTCCATAATACCTTAATGAATTTAAGCTGATTTTTATTCGCTTGTTTTCCCGTCAAAATGCTCATCGTCCGTCAGAGCTTCCGCTTTTGTCGCGTGTGTAACTTTATCTCTGTGATTGGCAGGGGAATAGATGGTGTAGAGTTTTAAATCTTTATCGGGAGAAGTGTTGATGACGTTATGATTCGCGCCGGCCGGAACAATTACCGCGAAACCGTCTTCGATCGTATTTTCAATCCCGTCAATTATTGTTTTTCCCTCTCCTTCGTCAATTCTGAAAAACTGGTCAACATCGGGGTGAACTTCCGCGCCGATTTCTTCGCCCGGCTTTAGGCTCATTACCACGAGTTGGCTGTGTTTTCCGGTATAGAGCACTTGGCGGAAATTATTATTTTCTTTCGCGATTTCCTCTATGTTTCCAATATAGCCTTTCATTTTTTTAATTTTGTGAAGCGCGAATTTTTGCGAATTCGCATATTCACATTGATTAGTAATTTCGTAAATTATTTTCGACCGTCTATATTTTATCAAAAAAAAGTCCGAAGTCATAATTTTGAAAAGTTTTAATAAAATGAAAAATCCCCAATTAAGGGGACTTTTCATTTCGCTTAGATAGCGTTTTACGATTACCGTCCAAATCCACGGCCTCCGCGGTCAAATCCGCCTTCTCGGCGGGGTTCCATGGGGCGGGCTTCGTTCACGGTAATGGTTCGTCCATCAAGCTCTTTGCCATTGAAAATTTCAATCGCTTTTTGAGCTTCTTCGTCGGACGACATTTCCACAAAACCGAATCCTTTTGAACGACCAGACATTCTGTCAATAATAACAGTCGCTGATTCAACGGTTCCGGCTTGGGCAAATGTTTCTTTCAAAGCGTCTCCGGTGGTGTCGTATGACAATCCACCTACATACAATTTTTTTGCCATAATATTTCCTTACCTAAAATTAATAATGAGTAAGTCGACCTACCTTCTCTACCTCTTGAACCTACACACTATTATATGATGCAAGGAAAGAGAAACAAGAAACTTACATTGTTTATGCTACCTTACAATTGATAAAAAGTCAATAGCGCCGTCCTTCGCGGTATTTATCAGCGTATCAAGTTAGATAGTTCAAGCATTTTACGGAGAATCGTCATTATTTGGGCTAATTGGTATTCAAGCGAGATACTGCTAGTCACACACGCCGTCCCGTTCCAGTATTGGCCGCTGCCGCAGGAAGAAGAAGGCGAATCAACGCACGCCGTGCCATTCCAATACTGACTGCCGGTGCAAGCGGTGGTTGTTGAGCTCACACACGCCGTCCCATTCCAGTACTGACCGCTGGTGCAGGAAGAAGAAGGCGAATCAACGCACGCCGTCCCGTTCCAATACTGACTGCCGGTGCAAGCGGTGGTTGTTGAGCTCACACACGCCGTCCCATTCCAATACTGCCAGCTGCCACAGGAAGTAGAGGGGTTGGTGACGCAAGTATTTGTATAGCCATCCCAATACTGTCCGCTACCACAGGAAGAAGATGAGTCAACACACGCCGTCCCATTCCAGTATTGACTACTGGTACAAGAAGTAGATGGGCTGGCCACACACGCCGCCCCATTCCAGTACTGACTGCCGGTGCAAGCGGTGGTTGTTGAGCTCACGCATGCAGTACCATTCCAGTATTGACCACTGCCACAGGAGGTAGTTGTTGAGATCACGCACGCCGTCCCACTCCAATACTGGCCATTCGGGCAAGTTGCTCCTACAGAACAACTATCAATATATTCAGCCGAACATTCTTTTACCGTGCTGGTATTAGATAAAACATATTTTGTCATCGGTCCGTTAAAATAATTGCTACCCATAAGATGACAGTCGAAACCAAGAAGTGATTTAAGATTTTCGTTGCAATCCGAATAGTTCGTGGAAGAAGCCGTGGGCGTTGAGCTTGGAATACACGCCGTCCCGTTCCAATACTGGCCACTGCCGCAAGAGGTGGTTGTTGAGCTCACACACGCCGTCCCGTTCCAATACTGGCCGCTGGTGCAGGTCGTTTGAGTTGTTATTCCTTGACAATCGGGAATGCCGAAATTTTGCCAATTTTCCGCGGCGCCATCGCCAGCATTTGGCTTCCAAAAGAATTGGTTTTTATTGATCAAGCGGCATTGGGCATCAATACCTGAAATGAAATTGGAATATTCCTGGTCAGTTCTGCTCAAAATAGAAGAGCTTTGTGCTTGACCGTCCTTGAATGTCCAGTTGTGGTTGGTCCAATTTGAAGCTGTCGTAGATGTCACGCACGCCGTCCCGTTCCAGTATTGGCCGCTGCCGCAGGAGGTGATTGTAGTTTCGCTTAACTTGCAATAACCCGAACCGTTTGAAGGCACGAACCAGTATTGGCCATTCGGACAAGTTTGGCTGGTGGCTCCCGTAGGACAACTATTAATATATTCAACTGTGCAGTCTTTTACTGTGCTAGTGTTGGGTAGAACATACTTTATCATCGGTCCGTCAAAATAAACATTATTCATGAGATGACACCCGTAGCCAAGAAGTAATTTAAGATTTTCGCTGCAGGCTGTAGTTTGACTGGCTCCCGTAGAACAACCGTCGATATATTCAGCCGAACAATCCTTTGCTGTGCTCGCATTGGGCAAAACGTATCTTGTCATCGGTCCGTCAAAATAAGCATTATTCATGAAATGACACCCGTAGCCAAGAATTGATTTAAGATTTTCGCTGCAGCTCGTAGAAGGAGTTGTGGTCGTTGAATCAACGCACGCCGTCCCGTTCCAATACTGGCCACTGCCGCAAGAGGTGGTTGTTGAGCTCACACACGCCGTCCCGTTCCAATACTGGCCGCTGGTGCAGGTCGTTTGAGTTGTTATTCCTTGACAATCGGGAATGCCGAAATTTTGCCAATTTTCCGCGGCGCCATCGCCAGCATTTGGCTTCCAAAAGAATTGGTTTTTATTGATCAAGCGGCATTGGGCATCAATACCTGAAATGAAATTGGAATATTCCTGGTCAGTTCTGCTCAAAATAGAAGAGCTTTGTGCTTGACCGTCCTTGAATGTCCAGTTGTGGTTGGTCCAATTTGAAGCTGTCGTAGATGTCACGCACGCCGTCCCGTTCCAGTATTGGCCGCTATTACAAACCACAGGGGTTTCAACATTAGTGTTTTTACAGCCGTAATAAACTCCGCATTCCGGTGAAGAAAAAGTCATTTCTTTAATTTGTCCGGTTGGGCAAGAATCAACAGTTGGTAGAGAAGGGCAGATGACATTGCCGGTTTTAACCGGAGGCTGATAGACGGGAGCCGAAACACATTCGCCGTAATTAGGACAATTATTCGGGTCAGTTGAAACTCGGCGATATTGCCCGAAAGGACAAGGCTGGGGAAAAACTTGAGGACAAACTAATTGTTGGTGATAAGGATAATTGTAATCATAAGGAGAAGAAGTTGGCGGTTGTTGATATCCGGGGAACGCGCCAGGATAGGAAACTTGGGGATTGTTAAGATAGGGAATTGGCGGTTGTCCTTCAGGATTATCAAGCCAAGCTTGGAAAAGCTTCAGCGCTTCTTCTTTGTTGATTTTAGAAGTTGCTTGGAAATCAGAACCCTGTGGCGTAAACACGTTTGTTGGATTAGCGGGGAATCTGTTTTGATTTTGCGATTGATATTGAGGAACGTTTGTCGGAGTCGGAAACGGAAATTCGGTAGTCATATCGCCGGTTGGTTGGAAAAATTGCTGGTTGAATTCCGGCGCTACGAATTGTTTTTCGTACATTCTTCCGAATTTTATCGCGGCAAAATCTTTTTCAATAAAACCTTTTTTGGCAGCGTCGGCAAGACATTCTTGGCCATTATCGGCGCGGCAATAATCATCCATTTCTTCAAAATTTTGGAATTCATTATCGCCAATGATAAATTTACCGCCAAATTTTTCAGATTCTTTTCTAGCTCTTTCTTTGGCTTCAAAACCGTTCTGACCGAACTCTATGTGAGTTTTTATGCCCTGAATCATTATTTTGATTTCAGGCGAATTTACAGCTAAGGCTTCAAGTTGGGGCAAGGCTTGTTTTGAGGCGCGCAAACATTTTTCGTTATATTGCGAATTTTCGCAGAGTCTTGGGTCTGACACGCCTTCTTTGCTCATCTCGGAAATCATTATACTGTTGATTTTTTCATTAATTTCAAATTGGCCTTTTTCTTCTTCCGGAATGAATTTAGCGCAAGCTTTCGGATCTTTCCGGCAAATGTCAAAATCGGAAATTCCTCCCTGCGCTTTCGCCGTTCGCGTCATTTTTAGGGCGAATTCTTTTTCCTTGGAATTTATTAGTCCCTGGGCGACTAAAAAGCTCGTGCCTTTTTCTATAGCTTCAATATTTCCATTTTTCGCTTCGGTTTCCAAATAAAGACCGATTTCCTCTGGATTAAATAAAACTTTTCCGTCTAGCGTGACGAAAGTTGAATTTTCGTTCTTTTTTTGATAAAAATCCACCGCTTGGCTCACCTGGCCGTAATTAGTTTCCAGTTGTTTTATCCCGTCAGGACCGAAAAATTTATTGGCGATGTCTCGGCAGACTGAAGGAATAGCCGAAACTCCTTTTTCTTTGGCTTCGGTGGTTGGTTTTAAGCAGAAATTACCGCAACCTTCCAAAGTTCCGTCGCCGCATTGATAATCTCCGCGAGCCAATGATTCGCGGAATTGAACCGTGGAATCAATTGATTCAATTATTTGTTTTTTGTCAGCTGAAATATGTTTTTGAACCCGAGTGTCTTTCGCTAATTTAGCGCAGGCGCGCAGTAGCTCAATAGGAGCTGTGTCCGGATCCATTGCTTGGCAATTGCCAAAATTAACACCGGCTTCTTGCGCCGCGTTAATTATCTCTTTTTTACCCTCTATCGCTTTAGTGGTTAAGTCTGTTTGCTTAGCCAGCCCGGGGTTATTCTTAGTAACGCTTTGCGCTAATTGATTGGCTACTTTAAACAAGCAGTTTTCGTCAACGCAATTTTTTAAGTCTTCAATGATTTTTCCTTTTAGTTCAACAAGGACCGCGTTGACTTGCTTTATTTCTTCGGGGTCGTAGAGATTACGTTTTTTGCCAATATCGGCGCAATCCGCCATGAATTTTTCTAAATTGCAGATTTCTCTGGCTTGAACCACGCTGATTATTTGTTGGCCGGTAAGCTGGCTTAAATCCTGAAGCGCCATTGTTTCGTTTTCGGAAATTGCGGAGTTTGCCGAGCTTGTTGAATCAGTGGTTTGCGCGGCAACAAAAATAGCCGGCATCAAAAGCGCTCCGGCTATTAAAATAAACGATATGTAATTTTTATTATTTTGTTTCGTTTTCATGATTTTTTGTTTTTTAATTCAGATTTTAAGCCCGTCCGAATTATTGAAAAGGGTTCAGGATTTTTTTTGTTTTTTCAAAAGGATTGGCGTCTATGTCTTCCAGGGGATTAGCTCCGGCGAATGGATTGGCGGCTTTTGTTATCGCTTCCGTCGCTTTACTGGAAACCTCTTCCTGGATTTTTTTTATATCCGCTTCGGCTCTTTTGTAGCCGTCGCTGTCGCCTCTTTTATAACCAATTTGATCGCCGTACCAATAAGCGCCGCCGGCGGAAATTGCCAAAATAACGATTGCCGCGCCCATTAATAATAATTTTTTGGTATTCATATTGTATTTAACTTTTTTTGACCTTTATTTTTAATAATTTAATATCTTTTAATTTTATTTTTTGACGACCACTGTCAATATAATTCTATTTCATCTAGAAATGAATTGCCATGCCGGTTATCCACATCAAAGCTTTAGCGGTTATCAATTTTACTTGACGCGAATTGACCGCAAGCGGCTTTAATATCGCGTCCGAATTCGTATCTTTGCGAGAATTTTACGCCGGCATTTTTAAGGATATCTTTGAACTTTTTAACTTTTTCCGGAGGAGACGATTCAAAATCCCCGGTCGGGTTATAGAGTATCAAATTTAAAAAATAAAGAGGTTTTTTGATTAAATTCACCAACTCAATCGCGCAAGAGTCGGAATCATTCACTCCTTTTATTAAGAGATATTCAAACATAACCTGCCTATTGGTTTTTTTTATGTAGTCGTCAACCGCTTTAAAAATCGTTTCAATCGGATATTTCTTGTTTATGGGCGCGATTTTTTCGCGTAATTGATTGTTCGGGGCATTTAAAGAAACAGCTAGATTTAATTGGAGTTTTTCCTCGGATAATTTTTTGATGCCCTCTATGACGCCGACGGTGGAAATGGAAATATTCCTGGCTCCGATATTTAACCCGTCTTTGTCATTTAAAATTCTTATCGCCCTGATGACATTTTCATAATTTAAAAAGGGCTCGCCCATTCCCATAAATACCGCGTTTGTGATTCTTTGGTCTTCTTTTTTTAAATAACGGGCGAAAAACAAGGCTTGTTCAACAATTTCCGAGAACTCCAAGTTTCTTTTAAATCCCATTTTCCCCGTAGCGCAAAACTTGCAATCCAAGGGACAACCCGCTTGAGAAGAAACGCAGATTGTGTTTCGGCCGTCAAGATGTCGCATTAAAACCGATTCTATTTGGAGATTGTCTTTCAGCGTAATCCTTGCTTTAATCGCGTCTTTGGTTTTTGAACGAAGAATGTCGGCCTTGATTGAAAGAGGGCAGGCCTCGTTTAATTTTTTTCGCAATTCCAACGGCAGGGAAGAAGTTTCCGTCCAATCTTCAATCAATTCTTGAAATACGGCCGATTTGGCTTGTTTTAATCTGTACTTCGGTTCGGCTTCCAGAATTTTTTCTAAATTGATTAAGTCCATATTTTTCTTGGATTTTAGCTATTTGTCCAAATCAAGCGTTTCGTCGATTCTGATTTTTGCCAGAAATTCGTTTGCGTGAGAAACCAGAATCATCGCGCCTTCGTATTTGTTAAGAGCCTCCGCGATAATGGGAATATGCCGGAAATTGATGTGGTTTGTCGGTTCGTCAAGAATAAGAAGCCCCGGGCGCGAGAGCACGAGCCGGGCGAACGCGACCAGTCCCTTTTGACCTTCAGATAAATTTCCTATTTTCGTATTCATTAAATCAGAGGTTATTAAAAACCCCGCGGCGATACTGCGCATTTCCTCTTCGCTTTTTTCATCGGCGACCGCTACAAGCGAATCGCGCGTCGTATCTTCAAAATCAAGGGTTGAAAAATCTTGCTTGTAATAATAAACGCGCGCGCCCGGAGCGATCTGGGCGAATTTTGAGACGCCGCTGGCGATTGCCTCAAGAAGCGTTGACTTGCCGATGCCGTTCGGCCCGGAAAGAAGCAAATGGGTTTTCTTTTTGAGCGAGATATTCGCTTTTCGCAGGGTTGCTTTGTGGTTTCTTATTACGGAAAATGAAGTGATTTTTATAATCTCGCCCACGAGTTCGGGTTGAGAGGGGATGGTAAAAGGGCGGATGGTCTTGTCTTCTTTTCTGACTTCAACTTTATTTTCTTCGTATTCTTCCACTTTTTCGCGCATGCGTTTTGCCACTAATCTCATCCGGCCGCCTTTATGGGCGAAAAAATTAGCCTTGTCTTTATTTTCCTGGATTTCTTTCGCAAGCAGGGCATTTTTTCTGTTTTCTTTTTCCATTCGGATAGCTATCTCTTTGACCACGTCAAAGTAATTGCCGAAGTATTGCTCTATTTTTTTAGCAAAGACATCAAGATAAAGAACGCCGTCGGTGAATGAATTTAAGAAGTCGGAATCATGGGAAATGACAATAACCGTCTTTTGGTAGTTTTTTAAAAATACGGTTAAATGTTCTATCCCGGCTTTGTCTAAATTGTTCGTTGGTTCGTCAAGCAACAAAATATCCGGATTTTGGATGATAGCCGAGGCGAGAAGAAGGCGCGCTTGCTGTCCGCCGGAAAACGATTTAATCAATCTTTCGTGGGGGGCGGAAAGATTCACTATTTCAAGCGCGTCGTCTATTTTTGGGTCAATGTCGTATATTTTTTTCGGAAAACGCCTTTCAAAGAATTCTTTTATGGTGATATCCATTTCTTTCCGGGGCATAACCTGCGGAGCCGTGGCAATGGAAAGACCCTGGTTTATGTGTATTTTTCCGGATTCCGGCGCAATAACGCCCATAATAAGACCGAAAATCGTTGATTTTCCGGCGCCATTCTGGCCCATAAGCGTTACTTTCATGCCGCGACGCACGGAAAAACTCACCTCTTTAAGGAGGCGCTTGTTGTGTCCATATTCAAAAGACACGTTATCAAATCTCATCGCCATTTCATCTCCGGACATAGAATAGAAGATTACCTTATCTTCCCGAAAAGGGGAAATAATAATTTTAATAAATGTCGGAGCCGGGTCAAACCGGGTTTGATGTTTACTATTTACCCGTATGCTGTATAATAATTGACATAAAAGTCGTATCTAAATAAATTATAAACAATTTTATGGAACAAAAAAGCAATTCGGCGTTTATGAAGCCGATGAATATCAGCGCGGAGCTGGCGGTAATAGTTGGCAGTGGCCCGATGCCCAGATCAGAAGTCGTCAAAAAACTCTGGGTGTATATTAAGGGGCACAATCTTCAGGACCCGGCCAACAAGCGGAATATCAATGCCGACGAAAGTCTGAAAAAAGTATTTGGCGGGAAGGGGGTTGTCAATATGTTTGAAATGACAAAACTTGTTTCCAAGCATCTTTCCTAATACC
>JBBTRS010000036.1:0-5747 GCA_038065115.1 Patescibacteria group bacterium | reverse complement strand
TTTTTCAGTCTTAGACTGACCAACCACGGGCTGGATTTTTTTTTCAATCATTTTAATTAGATTTTTCAAAAATTAACTTTTTTATTCTTTTAATTTGTAATTTATTTTTAGGAAGCATTCTTAAAACCGCTAAACGCAAAACCTTGGTTGGGTCTTTTTCAAAGACTTCCCGATAAGTTCTTTTTTTAAGATGGCCAATGTATCCCGCCGGCTGATGATAATACATTTTTTGCCGTTCTTTTTTTCCGCTGACCGTTATGCCGCCGATATTTTTAACAATCACCCGATCAGTGCCTGTTTCTTTCGGTTCATAGCCGGGATTTTTTTTCCCTTGAAGAATAATGGCGATCTCCGAAGCCAAGCGTCCCAATCTTTTATTTTTAGCGTCAAAAATGTAATCCATATTATTTAACAAACTCTACGGTGACTATTTTGGCTCCGTCATTCGCGCGAACCAAAGAATGTTTGACAATTCTCAAATAACCGCCGGAACGTTCTTTGTAAACTGGCGCCAATTTGTAATAAATTTTGTCCGCCGCGACTTGAGATATTCTCTTCAGAAGAAGGCGGTAAGCGGCTAAGTCTTGTTTCTTCCCGCAAGTAACCAAACGTTCAACAAAAGGCCTTAACGCTTTCGCCCGGCTTTCGGTGGTTTCTATCTTCTCTCGCAAAATAAGATTATTAGCCAAAATTTTTAAAAAAGATTTTTCCATAGTTTTCATTAAGCGTCAGGCATTAAGCATTAAGCATTAAGCATCAGCCTCTTCGGAAGCCAAAGCTATATAAATTTTCTCAAAATGGTCTTTTAAGACATTGGCTGTTTTTTGAATAGCTTGAGAAGGCGTAATAGATCCGTCAGTTTCTATTTCTATTTTCAATCTGTTAAAATCGGTTCGTTCACCGACACGCATATTTTCAACTAAAGTATTAACTTTGGTAACTGGGGAAAAAATAGCGTCAAGAACAATCGTGCCAATAGGCAACCGTTCAAATTTACGATCCGCCGCCGATAAATAACCAAGCCCTTTTTCTACGGTTAATTCCATATCCAATTCCGCTTTCTTATCGGTCAAGCTGGCTAAATAAAGATCGGGGTTGACGATTTCCACCTGGGAATTGGTTTTAATGTCGCCGGCTTTAACTTCTTTTTCTCCTTTAATTTTAAGAGTTAAAATTTGAGGCTCATCGGTAAAAAGCTTGAATCTTATTTTTTTTAAATTAAGAGTTAGTTCAATAATATCTTCAGTAACTCCGGGGATTGTCGTGAATTCGTGGCCCACTCCTTTAATCTTTATTTGAGTAACAGCCGCTCCGGGCAATGAAGAAAAAAGAGCCCGTCGCAAAGCATTGCCCAAGGTTAAACCAAAACCGGTATAAAGCCCTTCAATGTGAAAAACGCCGGCTGTTCCGTCATCGGAAATTTTCTTTATTTTTACTGTCTCACTAAGATTAAAATAAATTTTTGTCATAACAATTTCTAGATTTTTAATATTAATTAATGATGGCGACTTTACCTTGAATAATACTCAGCGACCAAGTTAAGGTCAAATGGCAGGTTTATTTCTTGAGGCTTGTCAATTAGTTCGCCTATCAATTTCTCTTTATCAAGTTTCAGCCAATTCAGTGTTTCGTTTTTTTTCAATTTTGATTCTAGGTTCTCAAAAATTTTTAATTTCCGAGAATTGGCGTTTAAGCTTATTTTGTCGCCGATTCTGACAAGGTAAGACGGAACAGCCATTTTTCGGTCATTTACGAAAAAATGGCCGTGGTTGATTAATTGACGCGCGATAACCCGCGAATCAGCCAATCCCAAACGAAAAATAACATTATCCAGACGCTTTTCCAGTAATTCTAAAATTGCTTCGGTCTGGTTTTTGCTGCGGAAAAGCCGGCGCATTTGATTATTGTTTAAACCATAACTGAATTGCACTTTTTGTTTCTCTTGGAGTTGTTTGCCAAATTCCGAAGATTCTTTTCTCCGTCCCCCTTTTTTATTGCCATGGATACCAGGCTTAAAAGGCCGGCGAATCATAGCGCATTTCGGGGAAGCGCAACGAGAGGCTTTTAAAAGAAGCTTGACTCCTAAAGCTCTTTCTTTTTTTTCAGTTGGTCTAAATACCATAAAAATTTTTAATTCTTAATTTGATTATACCCGTCTTACTTTCGGCGGTCTGGGGCCGTTATGCGGAATCGGGGTTATGTCTTTGACAGCCAAAATATCAAAACCGCGATTAGCCAGCGCTTTGAGGGCGGAATCTCGACCACCGCCGATGCCTTTGATGTAAACTTCAATACTAAAAGGGCCTGAACGCTGAAGTTTTTCGGCTACCGCTTCAGCTACTTTGCTAGCCGCGAAAGCGGTGGCTTTTTTAGGCCCGGAAAACCCCAAAGAACCGGCTGTAACCCAAGCCAAAACATTTCCCTTAATATCGGTGGCGGTTATGGTTATGTTGTTATAACTAACCGCAATATAAACGCGTCCGGTTTCAACCCGTTGTTTGACTTTTTGAACTTTTTGACGAGCCAGAGCTGTTTCCGTTGAAACTCCTTCTTTTAAAGAAGTTTCTTCGCTTTTAGTGGCTATTTTCTTTTTACCCATGATTTTTATTTTTTATTTAAGTTCCGTTTTTCTTTTACCGCTGCCAACGGTTCGACGAACATTTCCGCGGACCGTTCGGGAATTGGTTTTGGTCCGCTGTCCCCTTACCGGTAAACGTCTCAAATGACGAACACCCCGATAACTGACAATGTCTTTTAACCGATTGATGCCCTGCTTAATCACCTGCCGAAGCTCTCCCTCTATTTTATATTTTTTTTCTATGCAGTCTTTTAATTGATTAAGCTCTTGAGCATTTAAATCTTTAAGGCGTTTTTCTGAATCAATTTTAACGGTTTTAACTATTCGGCGCGCCGAAGAAATCCCAATGCCATAAATATAGGAAAGCGATATCTCCACTCTTTTATTATCTGGTATGTTTATGCCTAAAAAACGCATATTTATAAATACTACCCTTGTCTTTGTTTATGCTTGGGAGTAGAACAAATAACATAAAGCCGTCCGCGACGCCGGGCAGTTTTACATTTATTACAAATCTTTTTAACCGAAGAACGTACTTTCATATTTTAAACCAAAATACCATTAAATTGCCCTTTTGTCGCGCGATAATTTAACAGCAATCCGCCATTAAAGTCTCCTGACGATTCTTCCTCTCTTATCGTCATAAGTAGTGGTTTCAACAAGGACGCGATCGCCTGGAATTACTTTAATGTGGTGCAGTTTTAAGCGACCGCCTAAGTAAGCCAAAATTTCCCGGTTGTCTCCTTTTAGTCTAATTCTAAAAGTTAAGCCCGGTAAGGCTTCTTCAATAACTCCTTCCACGCTAATCGTTTTTGAATCCAATGGCATTAATGTTTCCTATAATAAAGGCTTAATCGTTAGAAGTCAAGGTCTTTTGGCATAAATGATAATCCCCGCCAATGCCGAATAATAAATCAAAACACCCCAAAAATTAAGGTCCGGATTAATCGGCAAAGAAATTTTGGCAAATAAATTGATAACAAAAAATTCGTAATTAAGAAACAGAGAGGTCAGCCAGCCTAAAATCAAAGCCGAATGATAAGAAAAGAAATTAAACCAGCCGATTAGAAATCCCAAACCCATTGTCAAAGGAATAGCCGTTAAGATCAAGATATTGGCGATAAAAGCGGTTAAAGAAAAATTGCCGAAATTAACAATCAAAATAGGGGCAGTCGCCAATTGAGCGGACAAAGTCATCAAAAGGTTTTCCCGCCAAGCGAAAAAACCCGGCTTGTCGCCAAATCTCAATAATCGCTTAAGCGCCGGCCGGAGATAAATAATACCCAAAACCGCCAAAAAAGAAAGCTGGAAGCCGACATCAAAAACCAACGATTTCGGATTAAAAAGCGTAATTAAGAAAGCGGCTAAAGCGATGCTGTTTCTCGGGTTGTAAATCCGGCCTGCCAAACTAGCCAGCAAAACAACGAATCCCATAATCGCCGCCCGGACAGCCGATGAATCAAATCCGGTCATAGCCACAAAACCCAAAACAAATAAAACAGTCGCGATAAAAGTCGTAAATGGCGAAAAAATAAAACCAATCGCCGTGGCTGTCGCCACAACGATAACGGTAATATTCTGCCCCGAAAGAGCCGTCAAATGCGTAGTGCCGCTCAAACTCATTGCTTCTTTAAATTCTTTGGTCAAACCGCCGCGCTCTCCGAAAATCAAACCGGCTAAAAAAGCGGCCTGTTCGGGAGCCAAAATTTTAGAATAAGAATCGGTAATTGAGTTTTTAAACTTGAAAAGAGCGGCTTTAATCGGCGAACCAAGTTCGGATTTTACCAATTCAGCTTCGGGAAAATTCGCTAAACCGCTGATTCCTTTTTTGGCCAAATATTTGGCGTAAGACCCGGCCGGGGGCAAATTGATTTTCCCCTCAAAGGCAAGTTTGTCGCCGTAATGAAATTGAGGGTAAAGCGACAGCTTAATCTGGATTTTGCCCTGATAAGGGTCGTCAAGCCGGATAATTAAGGTCTGGGTTCCGAAACTAATTTGAGGGTCGTCAACCACTAAACCGCTAAAAGTTATTTCCTTATCAAATGTTATTTGAATATTTTTAAATTTTGAATCATTCCATTGGTAATAGCCGGCGCCGAGAATAACAAAAATAGATAGAAAAGCGGGGCAAAATAAACGCGACCCAGCCAAAAAACTTACCTTCGAAAACCAGAAGCAGGACTTACGCAATTGCCTTTCAGAACCAGAATAATTTTGCTCCAGCGGCAAAATTTCCTGCCTGCCGGCAGGCAGGTCTTTTCCCTCGGCGTCCAAACTCCGCTTCACGGAAACCAAGCCCGTCGGGACTGCGGGATATTCTTCAAGGCAACTGCGTAAGTCCTTCGGAGTATCTACTTTGTTTCTATTTAAAAGCCCCCTCAACAAAAAAATCGCCGCTAAAAGAACGACGACAACTATAATAGCCAAAGAACCAATACCGAAACTGGCGGCTAAAATTCCGACCAGAAAAAAAACGATGCCAAAAAAGAAAATATCGTAAGAGGGCATTTAATAAATAATTTATTTATCACATCGGGAAATTATGCCTCCGCCTAAAAGTTCGCCGCTCTTATTATAAAAAACAGCCGATTGGCCGGGAGCCACAAATTTTTGCGGTTTTTTAAAAATCAAATTATAATTCCCGCTTTTTTTACAAATCACGGCTTGACTTAACGGCTGCCGGTAGCGGACCCGAGCCAAAACCAACTGCCTTTTTTTGGTTGCCGCCTGCCGGTTGATAAAATTCACCTCTTTTAATTCAATTTCTTTTTTATAAAGGGCTGGATTGTTTTCGCCTTCGGCCACGATCAAGGTATTATTTTTGACATCTTTAGCCGCCACGTAATAAGGTTTTTTGCCGGAAACTCCCAAACCGCGCCGCTGGCCGATGGTGAAATAAAAAATTCCTGGATGACGGCCGACGACATTGCCTTCGGTGGTTATAATTTCCCCCGGTTTTTCTTTAATCCGCTTTTTTAAAAATTCCTGGATTTTTACTTCGCCGATAAAACAAATTCCCGACGTGCCTTTTTTTTGGGCATTAATTAAGCCGAGTTTTTTTGCCATTTGCCGAACTTCGGATTTCAAATAATCGCCTATCGGAAAAAGGCAATATTTTAATTGCTCTTGACCGAGCGTCCACAAAAAATAACTTTGGTCTTTAGTTTTA
>JBBTRS010000035.1:0-15692 GCA_038065115.1 Patescibacteria group bacterium | reverse complement strand
GTTGAAGAAAAAATTTACCCGGGTTATGTTTTAGTGGATATGATTTTAGACGATGATTCTTGGTATGTGGTGAGAAACACGCCTCGGGTAACCGGTTTTGTGGGCGCTGACACCACCAAACCCACCCCTCTTTCCACGGAAGAAATTGAAAGTTTGATGATAAAAATGGGCGAGAAGGAAACTAAGTTCAAGATTGACTTCCGGGTGGGAGAAATGGTAAAAATAATCGACGGTCCTTTCAAAGACCATGACGGGAAGATATCGGAAATCAACGAAGAACAGGGTAAGGTCAAAATAAAAATTCCTGTTTTTGGTCGGGAAACCGCCATTGAATTAGACCTGTTGCAGGTAAATAAATTATAATTTAAGCCACTAGTAATCAGCAATTATAAAAGTCTCTAATAACCAAAATAATGGCAAAACTCGTAAAAACAATTATTAAATTACAAATTCCGGCCGGTAAAGCTAATCCAGCGCCTCCGGTAGGTCCGGTTTTGGGCCAACACGGGGTGAATATTCAGCAATTTTGTTCTCAATTTAACGAAGCTACAAAAGATATGGGTGGCGATATTATTCCAGCCGAAATTACTATTTACCAAGATCGAGCTTTTGAATTTCGTTTAAAAACGCCGCCAGTCTCGGCCTTGCTTAAAAAAGCGGCCGGTATTGAAAAAGGCTCCGGCGATCCTTTGAAAACCAAAGTGGCCAAGGTGACCAAGGAAGATGTCCGCAAAATAGCCGAGCGTAAAATGGTTGATTTAAATACCGATAATCCGGAAGCGGCGGAAAAAATTGTCGCGGGAACGGCGCGAAGCATGGGGATAGAGATAAAATAATAATAACTAATAATCGTTAAAGAAAGATTTAAAAAAACTGTCAATTTGACAGTTTTTTAATTTTTCAATACAATCAAAACACTGAACTTTGAAAATATAATATAAGAAAACTGAATCATGAAAGGAGGATTGTTATGAAGAGAGAAGACGAAAGAATAGGTTGGGACGATTTTTTTATGAGAACCACCCAGCTTTGCGCGGAAAGATCCGCTTGTAAGCACTTTAAGGTTGGCGTTGTTTTCGCGAGAGACAGGAGAATTTTGGCAACGGGTTATAACGGTTCGCCGAAAAACGAACCCCATTGTTTTGAAGTCGGTTGCGCCAAAGAAGATAAAAATGGTAATAGATTGTCGGCAGGTTCCGGTTTGTGTCGCGGCGCTCATGCTGAAATGAACGCGATGGCAAATGCCAATACCGTGGGAGTGATCTTGTTTGGTTCTACGATTTATTGCACCTATTCGCCGTGTTATGACTGCGCTAAAGTGCTGGTGAATCTCGGTATTAAAGAATATGTCTACTTGAAAGAATACAGCGATGAGGTTGGGGATTCTGCCAAAGAATTGTTTCGGCGTCAAAATATTTTATTAAGAAAAATAAAAATTTAAGGAGGTGGATCAATGAATAACGGAAATATAGTAGCGCATATAATCGCCACTAGTCTTGATGACGCTTGGTATCAGATTTTAAATACGGTTATAGAGAAAGGCAGAAAATATTTAATTACTGCCGGAAGTTTCGAAAAGACCCACCGAATAGGAATGCCGATTATCGCGGAAATTAATACTCCCGGCGCTAGGCCACTTGCCCCTATAATGCCCGAAGGATCCAATGTCCCGCCACCAACCAGCGAAGCTTATATTAATGAATACGCTGCGTATCTTATGAGTCCGACAAAGACCGAAAGCGAACACTATACTTACGGCGAGGATCTCTGGTGGCAAATTGAGTGGGTGGTAGAACATTACAGAAAAACCGGGCATGGGACCAATCATTGTTATATGACCGTGGGTCGTCCGGAATCTATGCTGTTTTACGATCGTGGTGTAGATCTGACGGAGAAAATTATCGTTTATGACCGGGCGAAGAAAGGTTTGCTATGGGAAAGAAATATAACTAACGCCTGGAATAAAGACGAAAAGGTTTCAACTAGTTCCCAATGCCTGCGCGGAATTGATACCTGGATTGATAACAACAAACTTCATTTCTGGGTTTATTTCCGGAGTTGGGATCTCTGGGGCGGCTTTCCTGCTAATCTTGGCGGGATTCAACTCCTGAAGGAACATATGGCCGAAAGAATAGGTATAGAAGACGGTCCGATGATTGTATCAGGCAAAGATCTGCATGTTTATGAATATGCCTGGTTGCCTGCTGTAATGAGGTTGAAAAAAGACGAAAGCGTTTTAAAAAGAGAAAAGAAATAAATTTAATAATTTGACGCCGTAGAGTTAATCTGCGGCGTCTTTTTTTGTTTCTTGCCTGACTCCCTCTTGACGTTTTTTTAACTTGTATTAATATTAAATTCCGAACCTTTAAAATAAAATAAAAACAGAATTGCAAAAATCTGCCAGTTCATGCCTATTGGTAGGAAAATGGCGGAAAGAAAGGAGAAAGAATGGAGATTATCAGACCTTATTTTGTAGTTGAAGACGATGTTGATGGCGAAAGAATTTTGAGAAATCTTGAGAAGTATGGCCGAGTCTGTTACAAGAGTGAAGATAAAATCACTCCGGAATCTGCGCGGAGCTTCATCAAACGGGTTTTGGAAAGGGGACACGAAGCTGTTATTGAGCACGAAAAAATAACCGTGCGCGTGATTTGTGACCGCGGGGTCACTCACGAGATCGTTCGGCATCGCTTAGCTTCCTATTGCCAGGAATCCACCAGGTACTGTAATTATAAGTCGCTGGGGATGCAGGTTATTGAGCCGTTCTTTTTCGTAAAAGACGAAAAAAAATATCTCATCTGGAAAGTTGCCATGGAAGCCGCGGAAAGAGCTTATAATCAACTTATTGAATTGGGAGCTTCGCCTCAGGAAGCGCGAACGGTTCTGCCGAATTCTCTGAAGACGGAAATTGTGATGACTTACAATATCAGGGAATGGCGGCATTTTTTCAAAGTCCGCTGCTCTAGAGGAGCTCATCCACAGATGCGAGAAATCGGCGTTCCGCTTCTGAAAGAATTTCAAAAGAGAATCCCTATTCTTTTTGATGACATCGTCTCTGAATAGTCCCCGTTAGAAAAAATTTCCTAACGGAATAAATTGACCAAAAAGGCCTTCTGAATTAAAATAATTCAGAAGGCCTTATTTTTTTATGTTTGATAATTTATATAAAGGAAAATTCATTGTTTTGGAAGGGTTGGACGGTTCGGGCCAAAGCACCCAAGTAAAACTTTTAACTGAATTTATAACAAATAAGGGTTTTAAGGTTTTGATAACCAAAGAGCCGACCCTAGATTCAGCTGCGGGTCGGTTAATCCGAAAAGCTTTGGATAAAAAGATAAAGATTTTGCCCAAAAAACTTCAGGAATTATATGCCCAAGACAGAAAAGAGCATTTGAATAAAATTATTATTCCCAATCTTAAAAAAGGCATAATCATTATTTCCGATAGATATTTTTTTTCTTCTTTCGCTTACGGAAGCTTAGACGTTCCTTTGAGTTATCTGTTAAAAATCAATGATAAATTTTTACTGCCCGATTTCACTTTTTTTCTTAATACCAAACCGAAAACCAGTTTCTTGAG
Source organism: Patescibacteria group bacterium (assembly GCA_038065115.1). Lineage (GTDB taxonomy): Bacteria > Patescibacteriota > Minisyncoccia > UBA6257 > MFKM01 > MFKM01. The sequence goes on along the minus strand of JBBTRS010000035.1, from coordinate 12,113 downwards.
AGTCAAAAAAAGAGGCGAAAAACAAACTTTATTTGAAGTGGAGAATAAACTAAAAAAAGTTTATCAAAACTATAAAAATATTTTTAAGAAATTTAATAATGTTATAGTTATAAACGGAGAGAAAAATATTTCAAAAGTCCACTCCGAGATTAAAAATAATTTAAAATTGTTTAGAAATTAGAATTTTTAATATATGTATCAACCCACCATCGGTCTTGAAATCCACATTGAGTTGAAGACCGAAAGTAAAATGTTTTGCGGTTGTTTCAATAATCCCGACGAGGTTCGGGCTAATTTTAATACTTGCCCGATTTGCCTGGGGCATCCGGGGACAATGCCGGTTATAAACAGGGAAGCCGTAAATTCGGTTCTTAAATTGGGCTTGGCGGTCGGCGGAACAATTCCCTCGGTTTCCCGATTTGATCGAAAGAGCTATTTTTATCCCGATTTGCCAAAGGGCTACCAGATTTCCCAGTATCAACAGCCATTAGTGGAAGGCGGATATTTGGCTGGAGTAAAAATCACTAGAATTCACTTAGAAGAAGACACGGCCCGGCTTGTTCATGTCAAAGGTGGTTCACTGATAGATTTTAATCGCGCTGGAATTCCTTTGATGGAGTTGGTAACTGAACCGAATATTCGCAGCGCCGAAGAAGCTATAACTTTTGCCAGAGAATTGCAATTGATTTTGCGTTATCTGGGAATTTCCCATGCCAATATGGAGAAAGGACAAATGAGAATTGAGGTAAATATCAGTGTTTCCGAAGACAGTGTCTTGGGAACTAAAGTGGAAATAAAGAATCTAAACTCGTTCGCTACGATCAAAAAAGCCATAAATGAAGAAATTGAGAGACAGAAAAAAATCCTGGAAGCAGGCGGTAGCGTTGCTCAAGAAACTTACGGAACCGCGGTGGCAAAAAATATAGCTGGAGTTACCGTTGGAAGCCAGCGTTCAAAAGAAGCATCGCACGATTATCGTTATTTTCCGGAACCTGATTTACCGCCGTTGGATTTGACTAAATTCAGTCTTGAGGAACTAAGGCTTTCTCTTCCCGAATTGCCGGTTGAAAAAAGAGCTCGTTTTACTCAAGAATACAATTTAGCCCCAGCCCAGATAGAAATCCTCATCGGAGATTCTTGCATCGCCGATTATTTTGAAAAAGTAGCAAAAGAACTTAAATTCCAAATTCCAAATTCCAAATTCCAAATTCTTTATAACTATTTAACTTCCGACCTCTTTGGCCTGATGACCGAACAAGGCATTGCTTTAAGAGGGTTAAAAATCAATCCGAAACAATTAGCTGAACTGGTTTGTTTAATTGCCGAAGACGAGATTTCCAGCCGAATCGCCAAGGACGTTTTGAAAGAAATGTTTTTGACTGGTTTAAATCCGCGGCAAATTATAGGGGAAAAAGGATTAAGCCAGATTTCTGACGAAGCGATAATCAATAAGACCATAGAAAAGGTGATGGCGGAAAATCCAGCGGCGCTTCAAGATTACCAAAAAGGCAAAGCCAACGCTTTGCAGTTTTTAATCGGTCAGGCGATGAAGGAACTTAAAGGCCAAGCCAATCCCGAAATTCTAAAAAAACTTTTTGAAAAATACCTGCTTTCTTAGAAAACATTTCTAGCGGATTCACGGCAATAAGAATTTTTTTATCAAAGAATAGGCTCTGTTTTGTTTTTTAACCCAGTGGATGTTTTTATCTTTTTTAAACCAAGTCATTTGGCGTTTGGCATAGCGATAGATTTCTTTTTGCATCTGTTTGGCCATTTGCTCGTAAGAAATCAATCCGCGGAGATAATAGCTGGTCAGGCGATATTCCAAACCCAATTCTTCCAAGCGCTTCCAGCTCAATCCTTCCCGGTTAAGTTTTTCCACTTCTTTGACTAGCCCCTTTTTTAGCGTTTTTTTTAATCTCGAGCCGATTAATTGGCGAAGCTGATTTGGTGATTTTCTAAGGCCGATTTTAAGAATTCGGTAAGGTGATTGTTTTTTTAATTCCGGAACCGGCGTTCCGGTTTTTAAAACGATTTCTAAAGCCCTAACCAGCCTTCTTTTATTATGAGGGTCAATATTGGTTGCTCTTTTCGGATCAAGGCTTTGAAGCGATTTAAAAAGTTCTGCGGCGGATTTTTTTTCAAGCCGTTTCCGCAAATTTTTTTGAGGAGCGATTGCCGGCAATTTATAATCGTAAATCAGGGCGTCAATGTAAAATCCGCTGCCGCCCGCAATTAAGGGAATCTTCCGTTTTTTAAAAATTTGCTTCAGAATTTTTTTGGCCGCTTTTTGGTATTGAACAACGGTGTAAATTTTCCGGGGCTTAATGATGTCAAGCATATAATGCTTAACGCCATTCATTTCTTTCTTGGTTATTTTTTCCGCGCCGATATCCAATCCTTTGTAAACCTGTCGGGAATCGGCTGAAACTATTTCGCCTTTTACTTTTTTAGCGATTTTTACGGCTAACTTTGATTTTCCCGAGGCCGTCGGTCCAAGGATGACGATTATTTTCGGTTTCAGATTTCTCATTGAATTCATTATAGATTATTTTAATTTTTCTTTTAAAGAAAAAATGCCCCGATGTTTGTCGAGGCATTTCGCGGCGGTGTTTTTATAAAATGGCGGGAATTTTTAGGATTTTTCCCGCCGGCAGGATATTCGCTTGTTGGAGGCAAAATCCGTTGAGATACGCGATCCGTTTCCAATTTCTCCCGAATAATTTAGAGAAATTTTCTCCTTTTTTAACGCGGCGCGTATATCCCCGGAAATTGATATTTTTTCCGGCTGGCAGTTTAACATATTCGGCATTTTCAGTTTTCACTATTTTTTTCCAAGCATGACCGAAAAGACCATATAAGGTATCTCCGCTTTTCAGCTTATAGCTTAAAAGCTGATAAGTTTTCGCGGCTTCCAGTTTTCTGGAAAGCAGCGAAATTTCCTTGGAAAGTTGAGCTATCCGGCCTTCTTGAGTTTGCGTCTGCTGTTGGGCGATTACAACTGATTGCCGGGCGCGAGTCAATTCTTTTCGAAGACTGTCTATTCGCCCTAATAAAACGCCCAAGACTATCGCTACAATAAAAATCAACCAAAACAACAACCCATATCTTCTCATCTTTCCTCCTTTTTTGTTAAAACTTGAAAATTAAAATGCAACGAATAAAAAAAGGCAGTTTAGCGTCGTGCCCAGGACTTCGTACTGCAACCCTCTTTGCAATGGGCTACAGGCCTCATCAACCAACGAATATGGTTTCTTGCCATTTTTAACCCTCCTTTCTTTTTTGTTTTTTATAAAATAGCTATCTATTTGTATAGCAGATTCGGTAATTTAAGTCAAGTTTTTAAATCGTTTTGTTTTCAATTTCTTGATTTATCTGTTCAAGCAATTTTTCCAGTTTGATTTCGCCTTCCTGGCCGCGCCGATAATGGCGGATATTGATTGTGTTGTTGGCTAATTCTTTATCGCCAACCACCAAAATATAAGGGATTTTTTGAATTTCGGCTTCGCGAATGCGTTTGGAAACGGTTAAGTTCTCGTTGCTAAGATTGACGCGAATGCCATTTTTAAATAATTGGGAATAAATTTCTTGAGCGTATTTTTGATGAGCCGCTCCGATATTGATTATTTCCGCTTGAACGGGGGAGAGCCACAAAGGCAGAGCGCCGGCGAAATGTTCCAAAAGCACGCCGATAAAACGCTCAATTGAACCAAGGAGCGCCCGGTGAATCATTATCGGCTGTTCTTTCTCTCCTTTTTGATTGGTATAGGCCAGATTGAATTTTTCCGGCAGATTGAAATCAACCTGAATGGTGGTGCATTGCCAGGGCCGGCCCAGAGAATCTTTGATTTTTAAATCAATTTTGGGGCCGTAAAAAACGCCTTCGCCGGGATCAATTTGGTATTCAAGCTTGTTTTCTTCCAAGGCGTATTTTAAAGCCGCGGTGGCTTTTTTCCAGTTTTTGAGGGCGCCGATATATTTTTTGGGTCTGGTGGAGAGATAAATATCGTATTCTTTAAAACCGAAAGCTTTGAGTATTTTTAAGCCAAGTTTTAGACAGGAGGCGATTTCTTGATTGAGTTGTTCCGGAACGCAGAAAATATGCGCGTCGTCTTGAGTAAAACCGCGCACCCGAATCAAGCCGTGCAACACCCCTGATTTTTCAAAACGATAAACCGTTCCCAATTCCGCGTAACGCAATGGCAAATCGCGATAGCTTTTCGGTTGATGGTTGTAAATTAAAATATGGCCCGGACAATTCATCGGTTTGACGATGTAATTTTCTTCTTCCACTTCCATCGGCGAATACATATTTTCGCGATAAAAATTCCAGTGGCCCGATTTTTTCCACAAATTAAGATTAGCGATGTGAGGGGTTCGGAGGAGTTGGTAGTTATTTTGAAGATATTCTTTGACGCAGTAATCTTCAATTATTTGTCTTAACAACGCTCCCTTGGGGTGCCACAGGGGAAGTCCCAAACCGAATTCTTCGTCAAAATGAAAAAGGTCTAATTTTTGGCCGAGCAACCGGTGGTCTCTTTTTTCGGCCTCGGTTTGTTTTTGAATATAATCAACTAATTCTTTCTTGGTTAAAAAAGCCAAACCGTAAATTCGGGTGAGCATTGGATTTTTTTCTTCGCCTTTCCAATAAGCGCCGGCAATTTTTACCAATTTAAAAGCTTCGGGGTCTATTTCTTTGGTGTTTTTTACGTGAGGGCCGGCGCATAAATCTATGAAATAAGTCTTGGGTTCCTGGTCTTTAGTTTTAGGTTTGCAGGTTTCATAAACAGTGATTGATTCCTTGCCGAGTTCTTTAATAAGCTCTAGTTTGTAAGTCTGGCCTTTAAATATTTTTTTGGCTTTATCTTTGGAAATCAGCTCTCTTTTGAAAGCAACATTCTGTTTTATCAGCTCTTTCATCCGTTTTTCAATTTTCGGCAGGTCTTCGGGCGAGAGCTCGTTCTTATTGGAAGCTATGACGGGCAAGTCAAAATCGTAATAAAAACCATTTTCAATGGCCGGTCCGATTCCGAATTTTGTTCCCGGAAATAGTTCCTGAACCGCCGCCGCCACAATATGCGATAAGGAATGACGAATTTTATTTAATTGATTGTCGGACATATCCGCTTGTTGTTACAACTTTGATTTTTATTGTTTTAGTTTACTATTGTAAATCCACGATCGTGGAATTACAATAGTGAGCTTAATTTATCGCTGTTATCGCATTACTCGGCAATATTTTATTTTATAATTCCCTGACTTCATTGCAGATGACTTTAGTTTCGCCGTTTCTTAGAGAAAGCTGTCCGTTAATCATTATGATATTGTTTTCTTTCCAAAGATTGGAGCTTTTGGAGAGGGTCTCGGAAAAAACGATAACTTCTAAATTATCGGTTAAATCTTCAATTTTAACAAATAACATCGGTTGCCCCGCTTTAGTAAGTATTTTTTGGACGCTAGAAATTACGCCGGCGATTTTTAACCGAGTTTTATCCCGATGTCCGGAATTAGTCGCTTCTTTGATCGTCTGAACGCGGTTTTCTGAAAGACGAGGCAGGTATTTTTTTAGGGGATGGTCGGAAATGTAAAGTCCCAAGAGCTCTTTTTCCCAGGCTAGTTTTGTTTTGGAATCGGCGTTTTCCGTCGGTTTCAATTTAAGAGAAGTTAATTTCGGCTGATAATTAAAAAGACTGTTTTGATTATTGAATTTATTTTTTTTGCTTAGAGAATTAAATTTCAGGAGTTCTTCAACGTTTTCAAGGGCGTTTTGCCGTTCAATTCCAAAAGAATCAAGACAACCGCTTTTTATCAAACTCTCCAAAGATTTTTTATTGAGGTCGCGGTGATTGATTCGGTCCAGGAAATCCGGCAAGCTTTCAAACGGTCCGCCCCGGCCCCGTTCGTCTATAATAATAGACACTATATTAGCGCCGATATTTTTGACGGCTAAAAGTCCGAAACGGATATGATCGGAATTTTCCGGAGTGAATTCGGTATAGCTTTTATTGATATCGGGCGGAAAAACGGCAATATTGGCTCGGCGGGCTTCGCCGATTAAAAAGGCGATACGTTCAATGTCGCCGCTATTGGCATTTAAAAGACTGCTGAAAAATTCCACCGGATAATGGGCTTTAAGATAAGCGGTTTGGTAACCGATTAGGGCGTAACAGGCGGCGTGGCTTTTATTAAAACCGTACTGGGCGAAGGGTTCAAACCACTGCCAAATTTTGCCGGCGGTTTTTTCTTCAATGCCGTTTTTAACCATTCCGCTGATCATTTTTTCGGCTTGGGACTGAAGCAGTGATTTTATTTTTTTTCCGACCGCTTTTCTTAAAATATCGGCTTCGGTCAAAGAAAAACCGGCGAGGTCTCGGGCAATGGTCATCAGTTGTTCCTGGTAAACAGCCACGCCGTAGGTTTTTACCAAAATTGGTTCCAGTCTTGGATGAAGATAGGTGATTTTTTCCTGGCCGTGTTTTCTTTTGATATATTGGGGGATTAATTCCATTGGCCCCGGTCGGTATAAAGCGACCATCGCGATAACGTCTTCAATTTCCGTAGGTTTTAATTGTTTGAGATAACCGCGCATCCCCGAACTTTCCAATTGAAAAATTCCGGTAGTTTCACCGGCGCGCAGGAGTTCAAAAGTTTTTTTGTCATCAAGAGGTATTTTGCCGATGTCAATTTCTTTTTGATGAATTTCTTTTATCAATCTTAAGGCGTCTTCAATAATAGTAAGGTTGCGAAGGCCAAGAAAATCCATTTTCAAAAGCCCTATTTTTTCAACACTGTGCATTTCAAATTGAGTAATGACGATATTTTTATCTTGAGGCGCGTATTGAAGCGGCAGATAATTAGTTAAGGCTTCTCTGGAAATAACCAAACCGCAAGCATGGACGGAAGCATGCCGAGCGAGACCCTCAAGTTTTTTAGCCGAATCAATTAATTTTTTAGCGTTGGCGTCTTGCTTGTAAAGATTGTCGAGTTCGGCAACTTCTTTCAGGGATTTTTCCAAGATTGATTTTTTGTCCGGATTGGGCGCGAAAGGGATCATTTTAGCTACTTGGTCGCAAAAGCCGTAAGCAAATCCCAAAGCCCGACCGGCATCGCGAATCGCCGCTCGAGCCGCCATGGTTCCGAAAGTGATGATTTGAGCAACCCGATCGGCTCCATATTTATCTCTAACGTAAGCCACCACTTCATCGCGTCGGATGTCGGTGAAATCAATGTCAATATCCGGCATTTGAATTCGGTCTGCGTTCAAAAATCGTTCAAAAAGCAGGTCGTACTTTAGGGGATTGATGCTGGTAATGTCTAAAACGTAAGAAATCAGACTGCCGGCGGCGGAACCCCGGCCGGGACCGACGACGATTCCTCGTTTTTTGGCCCAATCAATAATGTCTTGAACAATCAAAAAATAATCGGCGAAACCGGTTTTCTCAATCACTGAAAGTTCGTAGTCAACGCGTTTTTTTATTTCTTCGGTTATTTCCGAAAAGCGACTGGCTAATTTTTCGTTAACCAGATTTCGGAGATAATGATTAGAGTTTTGTCCGTCAGGCACCTGAAAGCTTGGCAAGAGAATTTTTCCTAATTCAATCTCCAAATTACAGCGTTCGGCGATTTTAACGGTATTAGCGATGGCTTCTGGATTTTTTTTGAAAAGCTCGGTCATTTGTTCCGGAGAACGCATTGAAAAATCGTCGTGTTTGAAAGTAAGCCGGCCAGGGTCGTTTATGGTGTTTCCGGTTTGAACGGCTAAAAGAATTTCATGATAAGGAGCATCTTCGGATTTAATATAATGGATGTCTTGGGTAGCCACCAAAGGAGCGTTTGTTTCTTTTGACAACTCAATGAGGACCTGGTTAATTTTTTCCAAATTTTCAATTCCGGGATGATGGCTGATTTCCAAAAAGAAATTTTCCGGACCAAAAATATTTTGATATTCGCCGATTTTTTCTTTAGCCGCTGGAATTTTTTCCGCCGCGATTAATCGCGAAATTTCGCCGGCGAGACAGGCCGAGAGGGCGATGATTCCTTCGTGGTGTTGGCGCAAAATTTCTTTGTCAACTCTCGGTTTGTAATAAAAACCCTCTAAATTGGATTTAGTGACTAATTGAAGAATATTCAGCCAGCCGGTTTTATTTTGGGCCAAGAGAATTAAATGATAAGGACGGTCGTCAATTCGGGAGCGTTTGTCAAAACGGCCGTGCGGAGCCACATAAGCTTCCACGCCGATAATGGGTTTAAGGCCGGCTTTTTTCGCTTTTTCGTAAAATTCAATGGCGCCGTAAAGATTGCCGTGATCGGTTAAAGCCAGGGCTTCCATGCCTAATTCTTTGGCGCGATCAATCAAATCGTCTATTTTGGCTAATCCATCAAGAAGGGAATAATGAGAATGAGTGTGAAGATGAACGAATTTCATAAAAATAATCGCGAATGCGCAAATTTAAAAGAATATATGGATATTATAACGGTAAGAATATTTTGAAACAAGACAGTCGTTGTAAAAAAAAGACCGCTCCGATAATTATCGGAACGGTTTACGCTTCAAGAGTCTTTTACCGGATTAATTCTTTTAATACCTTCTCAAATTCTTCGGGGTTTAAATTTTCTTTTTTTTCTTCGGTGGCTTTGACTAAGGCAATAAGCACCTTTACGGTATCTATTTTCTTTATTCCAAATAAAGGAAAATATTTTTGAATAGTTTCCTGTTTTTCTTTGGAGTCAACCAGCATGTTTAAGGCCAAGAGAGAAAATAAAGAAGTCGCGGAGGGAACGATATTTTCGTATTCAGAAATCAATTGCATCGTAAAGTACTCCGCGATTTTAATTAAAGCCAGCTGACAGCTGACACAATCCAAAAAGTGTTTTTGGTCGTAATCTTGACCGTCGCACGACTGAAAATTCCCGCCGGAACAAACCAATCTTAGAAAAACCGAAGCCAAAGAATTAAGATCGCTGATTTCTTCTTCTCTGAAACAGAAGTTTTTTAATCGGGTTTCTGTCATTACGAGCCGAACGGTTTTCTGGAAAGCTTTTCTGATTTTTTCTTTCTCCAAATTTTTAAAACAAAAGTCGCAACCATCCATCCTCGCGTCTATTTTGAAAGCGCTTCCCAGAATTTTCTCTGTTTCTTTGATCAGTTCTTCAAAGATATTTTTTGCCATTTCCAGCCTCCTTTTTTAATTAGCAACCCATTCCCGGTTTTTTTTAAGGTGCATTATTTGACAAATATAATATCTTATTTTAAAATAATGTCAACCCTCACACCAATTGAGTTTAATATGGCTGAAAATTTTGAGTTTTCAGAGAAAATTCAAACTTGGTGATAAAAATAAAATTCATAGAGATATCAGAATTATTTTCTAAATAAAATAATTCAAAAACTCAATTGGTGTGAGGGTCAAGTCAGAACAGCAAATTAACAAATTAATATGAGGAGGTGGAAGATGAAGTTAAGGGATAGTATTGATTCGGCATTGAGCTTCGGCTTGGTTTTGGAAACAGCGGTGGTGATTATGTTCAGAATGGGAAAAAAAAGAGGAGATAAAGAGGAATCGGATATCTCTCAACTCCGAAAGGCAGAGATAAGGATTTTAGCGAACAACGGTTTTTTGACTAAACAGGAAATAAGGAAATATCTGAAAGGAAACGCGAAACGGTCAAAAAATGATAAAGCGGGAGCATAAATAAAATTCTGCCAAAAATAACGGAAAGGAGGCGAAAACGATGTGTCCTGAATGCGGTAGCAAAAATGTCGTTGATTTGAATAAAACTGGACAAGATCGTTTTGTGATTGTGTTTGGGGGATCTTCTAATAAAGTCTGTCAGGATTGTAATTGTCAGTTCCTTTTTTGTCACGCCACCGGTCGTACTGTTACTAGACACGGAAGGTTTTTTAATAATAAAAAAGCGGATAAAAAAAAGAATAAAAAATTTGAACCTTTTTTCGGACAGCGAACCGTCTAGGATTTTTTCGTCAAAAACGAAGCCCTGATTTTTTAATCGGGGCTTTTTTATTTATTTCCATAACGCAATTTAAATTGCCAAATCCGGCTACTATTGTAATTCCACGATCGTGGAATTACAATAGTAATTGACAGCAATTGGAAAGACAGAGTATTTTCGTGGTTTATTTTGGGAATTTTGATATTATAGAGATATTATGAATACTGCTATTTTTTTTCGTATTTGGCGTTTCATTCGCATTCCTTTAATTGCGATCCTTGTTCTTTTTGTTGGTCTTGTCATCTATCGCATACCGGTTGTCATGGAAAAGCAAAAAACAGATGAAGCCGTGCTTCGCATACACGCGCAAAAAATTACGCTTGATGATGTGATGGGAAAGAATTTGCCGCCCGACCCCGGCGCGGATGCCGACAAAACCGTTCAGGGAATTGATGTGAATCAAAATGGCATTCGCGATGATGTGGAACTGGCGATTTTTAGGGAATATCCGGATTCGGCGAAGACCCGCGCGGTACTTTTACAGTATGCGTTGGCGTTGCAGATGGAAGCTACACAGAAGATTGTGAATAAGGAGACGGTGACAGAAGTGGTTAGAGAACAAAGTAGGGCATATTCTTGTGTTGGTGAAATATTTTCTCGGGAAGATATGAATAAGTATATAGAAGAAAGTGATAAACTAAATTTTTTTGTTAGTGAAAGACAACGAAACACACCAGAGAGGAAAAAGGCACGGAAAGATTTTGTTAAAAATATAGGGAGCTACAGCGAATCAGAAAATGAAGTATGTGATATTAATCTTTCGACATTATCTGATTAAAATATTGTGAATTATTTTTCAACAAAATTTAAAATAGTTACGGCCGCTATTTTATTTGTTTTATCTCCATATGTTGTTTTTGCTCAAGCGGGAAGCCAAACTTGTTCGGAGAATGGCTATACAATTGCTACGATTAACGGGATACATACCGACGAAGACGGAGCTATTTTGAATAGAGATAGTTTAAAACGCCGTTTACTCAGCACCTACAACAATCAACCCCTAGCCATTGATTTTCTCCTCAATCCTTCTCATCTCGGTGGAGCCGGCGATATTTTAAAAGCGATTCAGCAAGGGTTTTTTGATTCTGAAACGGTAAGGGACTATGACTTGATTGAAATGCTTCAAGATGCCAGCGAAAAAGTTGCTACTCAAAAACTTCTTTTAGTTGCCCATTCCCAGGGCAATTTTTATGCCAATAGTTTTTACGATACAGTTGTGGATAAAGCTGGCGGCGCGCCCGCTGAATCAATCGGCGTTTATAGTGTCGCTACACCCTCGGCCCGGGTTGCAGGGGGAGGTAAGTGGCTTACTTCTAATACCGATAAAGCTATTGCCGGTATCGTGGGGCACATTCCATTTCGAAAAATTATGGAGCCGAATACGCACATTGAACTCCAAAACGGCGACGATTTCTGGGGTCATAATTTCGCCGACATTTATTTGAAATATCAAAGCGAAAAAATCATTTCCGATATCCATTCCTCGCTTGACCGGCTAAAAACCAATAATATTCAAGACACCCAGAAACCGTGCCTCGCTTCGCCAGAATTTTCTATAGCGCATAAAATACAAGGAAATGCGTTTGCGGCCGCAGATCTCGTTGCAAGTACAGCGTCTTTTGTCGCTTTTAAGTTGCCCGTGGCTATCGGACAATATGCAGAAAAAGCGACGATTTCTGTTGCTAAAGCCGTTATTTCTACAACTACCAAGGTAATCAAAACCGGAGTTGAAAAAGTCGTTGAAGTTGCCCAAATAATCAAAGAAACTTTTTCCGAAGTTTTTCAAAAAGACAATTTTCAGTTAGCTCAAATTGTGGACTTATCCGAAGCGCAATCAAACCAATCCGGGCAGTCGGTTCAATTAGCTAATTTTAAACAGTGTTCCTTTGATGCTCAAAAATCAGCGTCGTCTTTGAAGCTGATTATTAACGAAGTGGCCTGGATGGGCGGAACAAACAATGCCGATGATGAATGGATTGAGCTGAAGAATATTTCCGACAGCGCGGTTGATATTTCCGGTTATCAAATCCTAGATAAAGCCGAGCAGATAAAAATTGTTTTTGATAAAAATACGATTATTCCGGCCGGCGGGTTTTTTCTTT
>JBBTRS010000034.1:0-43558 GCA_038065115.1 Patescibacteria group bacterium | reverse complement strand
TGGAAGACATTAGAACTTTATTTCAGAATTCAAATGAATATATTTATATACCTGATTTGAACCTAAATTCTATTTCTTGAACTTATGATTCTTCCAATCCACCTAATTTCACAAAGAAGGAACGGCGAGCTCGTCTTTTAATATCACATATTCCATCAATTGCCATAGACAAGCTACCTTTAAAAAATAAATTTTCTATTTTCTTATTAAATTTTTTGGTGTTTTCGACTGCGCTTTTATAGTCTCCATCATTTGAAACAAGAATGGCTACATCATATTCATCAAAAGCGGCCATTGCCACCATATCAGTACTTAACTGAGTATCTAAATTCTTTTCTTGGAGCTGTCCTTTTGTTCCTTTTAAATCCCCGAATTTAATCGTAACAGAAGGAAGTTTTTGTATTTCTCCGTAATATTTTTGAGTCAAATTATACTTCCTTTGACTTTCTTTGTTTTCGTTAAGAAGATATGCCGGTGGGCGCACACAATAAAACCCCACATATACCAAATTTCTATTTCCGGCTAATTTCTTTGCAAGTATTAAGGGATCATATAAAGCGACCCAACTCTTGTCATTTTTTCTTATGTCGTAAATATTATGAAAGACATTACTATTGTCTATAAAAACTGCAACGCGTTTCGGGTTCATATATACAAAATATAGTTTCTATACAAACAAAAAACAAGAGCCCCGAAGGACTCTTGTTGCTTACCGTAGCCGAAGCACACGATAAGGATTTGTTACTTCTATATTACATGAATACGAACCAACCTGTCAATAGACCCGTTGTGGATAGCTAAATTTTAGCCATTAACGGAAGTTGTCCACAGTAAGATATTAAATATGTTTATTTGGCTAATTTTACCCTCAAAGCTGGGGGGCAGGGATTCGAACCCCAATACTCGCCTTCAAAGGGCGATGTCCTACCATTAGACGACCCCCCAATAACAACGCCTTGACATTATAGACCATAAAACCCGAGGTATGAAGTGAGCTTGATTTTATGTTTCATGCTTCAAGTTTTCAATAATCGCCACTTCCAACGGAATAATCGGAAATTGGCTGTAGCGCATCTGGCCGTAGGCGTTGATCAAGCCTTTTAAAAGTTCCACGTGTTTTTCCTTGATTAGCTTGCTGTGGCCTTTAAGTTTTTCCAAAGCCTCTGGAGTTAATTCTTCGCTGAAAGCTTTTTCCAAGTTCGGTTCAAATTTCAAAACCAACGCTTTTCTTAGATAGTGAATTAAATCTTTGTTAAACTGGACTAAATTATAACCGCCATCTTCAATTTCGGCCAGTTCTTTCAAGGTTTTACCCATTTCTCCGATTAAAAGAATTTCCGCGAAAGACGCCATTTTGGAAAAAGCAACCTTGCCAACCATTCCTTCAACTTCGTTAACGCCTATTTTTTGATAACCAAACGACAATAACTGGTCTAAAAGCGATTCGGCGTCCCGAAAACTGCCTTCGGCCGAAGCCGCTATCAGCTCCAAAGCCCCGACGGAAATTTCCATTTTCTCACTCTCGCTGATTTTTTTCAATTTATCAAAAATCTTCATCAAAGGGATTTTTTTGAAATGAAATTGCTGGGTCCGGGAAACAATGGTAGCCGGAATTTTTTCAAACTCGGTGGTGGCTAAAATCAAAATCACGTGTTCCGGCGGTTCTTCTAATGTTTTCAAAAGAGCGTTAAAAGCCTCTTTGGTCAACATATGGCATTCGTCAATAATAAAAATCTTTTTAGGGAAAGAAGTAGGGGAGAGCCGGACGCTTTCTTTCAGGTTTCGGATTTCATCAATGCCGCGATTGGAAGCGGCGTCAATTTCAACGACATCCAGCGCTTGACCGCGATCAATTTCCGCGCAAACCGGGCAATGATTGCAAGGTTCGCCGAGTTTGGCGAATTTAACATCTGTTTGGCGAGTCCGGCAATTGGCTGTTTTGGAAATCAATCGGGCGGCAGTTGTTTTTCCCGAACCCCGCGGCCCCGAAAAAAGATAAGCGTGGGAAAATTTATTCTGGCTAGCGGCGTTTTTCAGAATCCGGCTGATTAATTCCTGGCCAAGCAAGTCTTCAAAAATCCGCGGCCGATATTTACGATAAATAGCGAGAGCCATTGCTATATTATAAAATGACTGATGACTAATAACAAATGGCTAATAAACATAAAAGCCCCCAGCCTAAGACTGCTTAGGGGCCTTGAAAACAAATTACTCAATTTAAGCTATACTTTAATTATAAAACTTTAAAGAATACTATGAAAATATTGCCAGGAGTATTTATTCCAATTATTTTGATAATCAGCGCCGCTATTTTTTTGTTTTTAGCGGGAACGAATAAAATAGAAATCGTTGCTCCGGATGTTTCCGTGGCGACATCTGGAACTGTCATTCAAACGGAAAGTCAAAAATTAGACCAGCTTCCGGCAAAACCGGTTGATATTGAAAATCAAAAAGCTTTGGCCGAGCCGCCTAAAACGATCAAGGCAATTTATCTGACCAATTGGTCCGCCGGTAATCCCGCCAAGATAAAATACCTAATTGATTTAACCAAAACCACGGAAATTAACGCGGTTGTGATTGATATCAAGGATTATTCCGGCTATATCGCTTATGACATTAAAGTGCCGGAAGTAGAAAAATATCAGGCCAAAGAAATAAGGATCCCCCGAATTAACCGCCTTATCAAACAACTTCACGATGAAGGAATTTACACAATCGCCCGAATTACTATTTTTCAAGACCCGCGATTGGGAAAAGCCAGACCGGATTTAACCGTTAAAAGCAAAAAAACCGGCGATTCCTGGTTAGATAATAAAAAAATAACATGGATTGATCCGGCAGCCGAAGAAGCCTGGGATTACAATATCGCTATCGCCAAAGAAATAGCCAGTCGCGGCTTTGATGAACTGAATTTTGATTATATTCGTTTTCCTTCAGACGGCGATCTGGAAGACATGGGTTTCCCTTTTTGGGATGAAAAAATTCCGAAAAGTTCAGTCATCGAAAATTTTTTTAAAACCCTGCGTCGGGAATTAACCGGAATTAAAATCTCCGCCGACCTTTTCGGATTAGCGACTATCAACAAAGACGATTTAGGCATCGGGCAGGTTATTGAAAACGCTTACCAGTATTTTGATTATGTTGCGCCAATGATTTACCCGTCTCATTATGCTTCCGGATTTTTAGGATATAAAAACCCCGCTTTATATCCATACGAGGTAATAAAGTATTCAATGGATTCGGCATTTCAACGCCTCAAAAATTATGAATTAGGAATCAGAAACTCCACGTCAACCGAATTCCTGGATTCTAAGTCCTATGTTTTGAATTCCAAGCTTCGTCCGTGGATTCAGGATTTTGATTTAGGAGCTGATTACAACGCAGAGATGGTTAAAAAGCAAATTTTAGCTGTTTATGACGCCGCCACCAGCACGCCGGAATCGCTTAGTGGTTTTATGATTTGGAACCCTTCAAATATTTACCAATTCTAATCACTGATAACCAGAATTCTCTTTTTATTATTTATTATTCAGTCGCAGTAGCCGCGTCTAAATCAATAGCGTTGGGAAATAAAACTTTTCCATCCATGGTTACATAAGACTCCATTTTTTGATCTCCTATTTCCAGATTTAGTTTATAAAGATTTTTTTCTTTGTCTTCAATCACGTTTATCAAATTAGCGATAACTTGCTCCCCTAAGATATTATTATTAATATAGCTTACGGCTTTGTCCGCCGCTTCTTGAGCGGTTATTTTCTTAATTAAACCAGGACCGGTGTTTTGAATCCGGAGAACGATTCCGCTTACCAAAAAAATAGTTAAAGCAATGATTGATAGCTTGTAATAAATCAGCTTCATGTGATGTTTTATTATTTTAAGGTTATGGTATAAAATAACCAATGTCAATGGCTTACGAATTAAAACTAGAACAATTTTCCGGACCGATTGAAAAACTGCTGGAATTGATTGAGGAGAAAAAATTAGAAATTACCCAATTAAACCTAGCCCAGGTAACAGCCGATTTTTTGACTTATTTGACGACTATTGAAAAACGGGCGCCAAATATTTTAGCGGATTTCCTGGTAGTCGCTTCCCGTCTTCTTTTGGTAAAATCAAAAGCTCTTTTGCCGAATTTAGTTTTAGAACAGGAGGAGGAAGAGGGGATTAGAGACTTGGAAGAACGTTTGAAAATTTATCAAGAATTCAAAGCCGCCAGAAACCACCTTAAAAATCTTTGGCAAGAACGGCCCCTTGTTTTTAGCCGAGAATTTTTAGCTTCGCGATTTTCCTATTTGCCGGAAAATAAATCTTTTTATCCGCCGAAAAATTTAAAACCAAGCGACCTAAAAAACGTTATTGATCGTTTGCTTTCTGAACTTCAAAAATTCGTTTATGAAACCAAAGACTTCAAATTAGAAATAATAAATTTAGAGGAAAAAATGCGGGAGTTTTTGGAAAGACTAAAGACCGCCCAAACAGTTAATTTTGGAAAAATGACCGATTCGCAATCCAGGGCCGAAATTATCACCTGTTTTCTGGTCATTCTCCACCTAATCAAAGACCATTTGATAGATGTTCAACAAGATACGCATTTTTCCGAGATTACCATTGAAAAAATACAGCCGAGAATCTAATATTAAAAAATGGAAGAGCAAACAAAAAATAATTTAACCGCGGCTTTGGAAAGCTTGTTATTTATTTACGGCGAACCAATGGAGCTTAAAAAAATAGCCGAACTTTTGGAAATCAAAAAAGAAGAGCTGGAAGAAATAATCAATGTTTTTGAGATTCAATTAAAATCCGACAATAATCGGGGTTTAATGTTAAATAGAATCGGCGATCAAATTCAATTAGCGACCAAACCCGATTTCCACAAGTTAGGCGAAAAAATAATCAAAGAGGAAATCAAAGAAAATCTGACGCCGGCGGCTCTAGAAACGCTTTCTATTGTTGCTTACAACGGCCCAATCGCGCGGTCAATGGTTGATTATCTAAGAGGCGTTAATTCCGGTTATATTTTAAGAAATCTTTTGGTCAGGGGATTAGTGGAACGCTATCCCGATCCGCAACGGCCCTATATCTTCCTTTACAATATCAGTTTTGATTTTTTAAAACATTTTGGCTTGGCAAAGCAGGAAGAGCTTCCAGAATATCAAAAATACAATAATCTGGTTGAAAAATTCAAACTCGCCTCGTCAGATAAAACTTCATTGGGCGAAACAAAAACGTAGCATTCGCATAAAAAATCTCAATTTAAATAATATCGGCAATGTATAACAACTTTCAATCTTTATTATTGGTAGTTTTGATTTTAACTTCTTTATTGATTACCAAAGAAACAAAAATTAAAACGCTTACGATAAAACAATCGATCTCTTTCGCGGAATCAACGAAAGCTAATAATTTAATTTCGGAGGAACTGGCAACCGCTAATACGGAAGAAGTTTTGTCCGAAAATTCGCCGATATTAAATTATGAAAACGGCAATGGTTTTTCGGAAAATTTAATCACAGCTATTCCCTATGGTTTTTTTCCCGAAAGCCCTGTTTCTTATCAGCAATCGCCGATTCTTGAAGAACAGTCATCGGCGAGCAACCAGCCAGCAACACCCATTAGTTTTAAAAGTAAAATTACTTTAATCTCCGATTTAGATGATAATACCGATTTTATCGGTTATAATATTAATCAGCGTTGGCCTTTGGCTTCTATCACTAAATTAATGACCGCGGTTTTAGCCATTGAAGAAATCGGTAAAGAAAAAGAAGTCATAATCAGCGAGAATGCCATCGCCACGGAAGGGGATTCGGGAAAATTGAAAACGGGCGAATTGCGCAAAGTTGAAAATTTAATAAAAATAATGATTTTAACTTCCAGTAATGACGCGGCGACGGCTCTAGCGGAATTCTACAGTTTCGGCTTGCCCGATTTCGTTAAATTGATGAATAAAAAAGCGGTTAATCTTGGCTTGAGCCAAACGGTTTTTTTTGACCCGACCGGCCTTTCTCCGATTAATCAATCAACGGCTAATGACATCAGAAAATTAATGAAATACATAGCCGAAAATTATCCGGAAATATTGAATTACAGCCAGGAAACAAAAATTGGCAATCTGCGAAATATTAATTTTTTCGCCGGCCAACCGAATTTTCTAGGCGGTAAAACCGGTTATCTTGACGAAGCCAAAGAAAATTTAGTTTCTTTGTTTTCTTTAAATAACCGCAAAATTTTAATCGTCGTTTTGGGAAGCGAAAATCGTTTTGAGCAAACCAGAGAGCTTCTTGGCTATATAACCCGATACCAAAATGAACGGTAATGTCCAAATTGTTTTTCAGGTCGTAAGAATGCTGATTTTATTAGCGGTCTCTTTTGGGGTTTCTTTTTTGTTGGCGCCGTTGACGGTTCGGCTTCTTCATAAATTCAATCTAACCAAAAAAAATATTCGCGATGCTTCTTTAACTCCGGTTTTTTCCCGACTCCATCAAAACAAATCCCAAACGCCGACCATGGGCGGGGTAATCATTTGGGGGACGGTTATCGTTTTGGCGCTTTTATTTTTAATATTGAGTAAGTTAGCGGACGGTTTTTGGGGTTATTTCAATTTTATTAACCGGGCTCAAACCTATTTGCCACTAGCGACGATGTTGATTGCCGGAATTATCGGCTTGTTTGATGATTTTTTGGGGATACTAAAGATCGGTCCTAAAGGCGGCGGCTTGCAAATGGGACTGAAAATAATTCTCTATACTTTTGTCGCGGCCATTGGCGCTTGGTGGTTTTACTTCCGCCTCGGCTGGAGCACTTTTTACGTTCCCTTTTTAGGAAATTTTGAAATCGGTTGGTGGTACATTCCCATTTTTATATTTATTATCGTGGCTACCGCTTTTTCCGCCAACGAGACCGACGGCCTTGACGGTTTAGCCGGCGGCATTCTTCTGTTTGCTTTCGGTTCTTTGGTTGTTATTTCTTTTGTCTTGGGCCGGTACGACTTGGCGGCGATGGAAATGGTGATACTGGGGACTTTGCTGGCTTTTCTTTGGTTTAATGTTTATCCGGCCAAATTTTTTATGGGGGACACCGGTTCTATGTCTTTAGGTATCACCTTGGGAGTCATCGCCATGTTAACCAATACCGCTTTTTTTCTGCCGTTTTTCGCCTTAATCCTGGTGGTTGAGTCGCTTTCGGTGATTGTTCAAACGATAAGCAAAAAAATTTTTCACCGGAAAATTTTTCTTTCCACTCCGATTCACCATCATTTTGAAGCCATCGGCTGGCCGGAAACTCAAGTAACAATGCGTTTTTGGATTATCTCGGCTCTTTCCAGCGCTATCGGCCTGGCATTGTTCTTTCTAGCAAGATTTTTATAAAAAGATAAAAAACTAGAGAATCTTTTTATTTAAATATACCCAATCTGTTTTAACCAAAATTCATTTTCCCATTCCCAAAGTTTCTTGGCGCCTAGAAATGCTTTAAAATCTTCTTCCCAATAGGGGAATTCTTTTAGCTCAATGCTGCCTTTAAGTTCCGACCATCGGTGTTCGCAATTTTTCGCTTTCGCGCTGGTTCCGCCGTTAATCCAGGGCAATTTTATTTTTTCCCGGCCGCCTTTTTGACGAAGCGTAGCGCCGCAGTCAAAACAAGTCTTAATTTGATCAATTCTTAAAATCCAACGGGTTTGGATATTTTTATGCTCATTTTGGACAGCCGCCATATAAGCCGCGGTTTGAAGATTATAATCGCGATAAATCGCTTGGGATGTTTTGATGTCCAAAACCCCGAATTTGCCGTCAATAAGAGCTAGCGCGTCAAGAGTGCCGGCGTAACGTTCATCAAAATGAACAATCTGCTTTTCCACGAATTGCTCATCAACTTGAATGTTTCTTTTTTCCCGTAATTCCAAAAAAGCCTCAACAGCCGGGGCAATAATTGGATCAATAACAGGGGACTTGCCAACGAGAATTTGTTCAATGGTTTCGTGCATCAGCGTGCCTTCGGTCGCCGATTGTTTTTTGACCGCCTCTCCTTCGTTGAAATTGCCCATTTCGGCGTAAAAACGATAAAGCGCCGGCTTGGCCTTGATGTCAATAATTTTAGTTACGCGCGGATACCACGAACCGTCTATTTCGTAACCGCTTAAACCTTTAAAATGCTCTAAATTTGAATAATACATAAGTGTCTTTGGCGTCTTTATATCTTAACAGGGGAATAGGGATTTTCAATAGCTAGATGTGTCGTACAATATACCTTTTACGACATATCTATTAAAACATTCATTGAAAGACTTCCCTATTGTTGATAATAATTAAAAGCCAGCTATCAGCCGACAAATTTATCAAGATTTTTTTATTTTATAAAAGACAGCCCAGTTTTAATTAAATTGGCGATGCCTTCAAAAATCCAAACAAAAAACTCTCCTATCTTTTTAACCATAAAAACGACATCCAGCCCGATACGGCTTTTTAGCCAATTATTCGCAATTTCTAGGCCGCTGGTTAGCTTCTGGAAGCTATTTCCAATCTCTTCGCCTGATTTTGGGATACTCTCCGCTACCCGGTTGAAAAATGGCAATTTAAGAAAATCAAGGTTTATATTATTAAACATTTTAAAAAGTTCGGTTAAGGGCTTGGGAATAAAATTCTGAATTTTTTCCGAAGTCGGCATATCGGAAATTTTCACCTCGGCTAAAGAAATTCCGATTGTTGAAAAAAACATCATTAAAATAAAAACAAACAAAAACAAAATTTTAAATTCCATATCCTTGTTTATTATAACCGATTATCGTCCGGCTGAAAGCCCCGCCGCGACATAATCAAGAGGATTCATCGTTGCTCCATACGGCTGGGGGCCGCAGTGAACGCTATTTTTTATTTCCGGAGATAATAATCTCTCTCCGGCGCTGTAAATGTTAGCGTAAACGGTGAAATGAAGATGGGGGCCGGTTGAAAAACCGGTATTGCCGACGTAACCGATGACATCTCCCCTGTTCACCGTATCGCCAATTTTTACGGTTGACAAAGAAAGATGAGAATATAACGTTGAGAGATTATTTTCGTGTTTAATGACAATATATTTTCCATAGGAACCCCCGTATTTTTTTCGGCCGTACCAGACAGAAGGACAGTAAGAATCGGTATTTTCTACCGCCGTCACCCGGCCATTTTCCGCCGCTAAAACGGGCGTTCCCATAGGCGCTCCGATATCAATGCCGTTGTGGAATTTACTGCTGTAAGCCGACTGGGCAAACTTCGTTGCGCCGTACCCTTGAGTTAAATTTTTAACTAAATCAAATTTAATGGGTATCGCTAAAACCCCGGGCCGAGGTATCGGCAAAACCGTGGGATCTATTCTCTTCCGTAATTCAACTTCAATTTCTTCGATTTCCGTATTAATTTCGGCCTGTTGTTTTTCCAATTCCTCAATCCTTTGCTGATAATTTTTTTCTTGTTTTTTGTTTAACGCCAAAAGATTCCGCCGTTCGGTTTTTTGTTCTTCCACTATCAATTTTCGGTTTCGTAAATTATAATTTTCCGATTCTTGTTCTTGTTTGCTCACGGAAATTTCGTCAAATTTCTGAGAACGCTCTTCGTGAAGTCGCCGCAAATCAGCCACTTCCAGAGTTAAACCGTTATTAAAATCAAGAAGTTCTTGGGTTTCGAAAACGCTTTCAGCGAGACTTTTATTCCTTAAAAAAATAGTCAGCAGGTTTTCATTCTCTTTCTCCTGGAGCTCTCTTAGCAATTTAACAATAGCTTCTTTTTTAAGGCCCGATTTGTCTTCAATGTTTTTAATTTCATATTCCAAAGATTTGATTTCCAAGCCAAGCTTTTCAATATTAATCCGGCTTGATTTTATGGTTAGATTTAATTGATTAATCTGATACTCATTTTTTTTAATATCTTTTTGAAGAGTAAGGCTTTCCTTGTCCAATTCCTTGAGGTTGTCTAAAATTTGCTGACGCTCGGTTTCAATCTGCTGAAGCTCGGCGCTTTTTTGATTGATTTCATTTTTTAATTCTTGGGAGGTGGCGGCGTGAACGATAGAAAATAGAAAATAGAAAGTAGAAAGTAGAATGATGAAAAAAAATTTAGAAAATAGAAAGTAGAAAGTAGGATTTAGCTTCTTTTTGTTTAAAAATTTATCTTTCATATTCCTATTTTAATTCTAGGTTTTATTCTAGATTCTATTTTCTAAATTCTAAATTCTTAGCTAGATTCCAGCTTGGAGGTGGCTGTTTCTATTCTTTTCAAGCTTTCTTCCCTGCCCAGCGCCTTCATAATCTCAAAAGGGCCCGGCGAAGCGGCTTGACCGGAAAAAGCCACCCGTAACGGCCAAAGCGTTTCTCCCCTGCCCCGACTCTCGGCCAAGGCCATTATTTTACCTTCGGCTCCGGCAAAATTTTCCACCAAAGAAAAAATCAAGCGAAGATTTTCAAGAGTGTTTTCTTTTGATGTTTTATCCCAAATTAAAAGTTTGGCCGGATAGTCGGGCAATTCAAAAAAGAAACCGACTAATTTGGGAAAATCGATCAATCTTTTAATTCTGGCTTTCTCAATTTCAACCACTTTAGTGAAAAATTCTTTGTCTTTCAGCCAATCCCGGGGAACAAAATTTTCTAAACGATACGCTAATTTATCGGGTTCCAGTTTCATAATATATTGGCCGTTAAGCCAATCTAATTTTTCTAAATTAAAAACAGCTCCTCCTTTTTGAACCCGTCTTAAATTAAACTCTTTTATCAACTCTCCTAAGCTGAATATTTCCCTGTCTTCTTCGGAATGCCAGCCCAATAGGGCCAAAAAATTGATCAATGTTTCAGGCAAATACCCTTCTCTCCGATAATCGTCAATTGATGTTTCCAAATAACGCTTAGAAAGCTTGCTTCGGTCCGGCGAAAGAATTAATGGCAAATGAGCGTAAATCGGTTCTTCGATGCCCAAAGCGTTTTGAAGCAAAATTTGTTTTGGCGTATTGGAAATATGATCTTCGCCTCTGATAACGTGGCTAATTTTCATTTCAAAATCATCAATAACCACCGCCAAATTATAAAGCGGCGTTCGTAAATCTTTGGCAATGACAATATCACCGATAAGACGGGTATCAAACTTTACCTTGCCGCGAATCAAATCATGAAAAATTATTTCCGTTTCCGGCACCCTAAAACGGATAACCGATGGCCGGCTAAAATCCGGTTCGTGGTTATTTCTGCAACGACCGCTGTATTTTGGCGGCAAACCCTGGGAAAGCATCGCCTCTCTTTCTTCTTCCAATTCTTCCTTCGAGCAAAAACAATAATAAGCCTTATTCTCTTGAAGAAGTTTTTTTATATATTTTTCATAGATGTCCAAACGTTCCGATTGCCTATAAGGTCCGTAATTACCGGTATGTTTTTCGCGTTTATCCGCGCCCGAATCCGCGTTTATAGGCCCTTCGTCCCAGTTCAAACCCAACCACTGAAGGCCTTCGATGATATTCTTCTCGTGTTCCTGGCTAGAACGTTCCAAATCGGTGTCTTCTATCCGTAAAATGAAAGTTCCTTCGTGTTTTCTGGCAAAAAGCCAATTAAAAAGGGCGGTTCTAGCCGTTCCTAGGTGCAAAGACCCGGTTGGCGAAGGCGCGATTCTCACTCGAACCTCTTTTTTGGGATTTTCGGTCATTGTCTTGATTTTATCAAAAATCCGCCCATCTTGCCATGTATTTGCTGTCTGTCGCAAAATAAAATTAATACTTTATTCGCGATTACAAGCAAGGCATTTTTAACTCTTTTTAAAGGATTTTTAGGATTTCTTCCGCTATTTTTTTAGCCGCTTCGGGTTTAGCGAAATTTTTAGCGGCTTGGCTCATTTTATTTTGCAATTCCGGGTTCGTTAAAATTTTCCGGGCCTGATCCAAAACAATGCTTGATTTAAAGTTAGACTCTTCAATTACTACAGCCGCTCCGGTCTTGGCATATTCATAAGCATTAATAATCTGATGTTCCCCCACCACTTCTTCGGGTATGGGAATCAGAATGCTCGGCTTGCCAAAAGCGGCGATTTCAAAAATACTGCCGCTGCCAGCTCGGGAAATAACCAAATCAGCCGCGGCGAAAGCCTCTTTTACGGTTTTTGCGTCTTGCAAGTAACCGACCAATTGGTAACGTTTTTGATAAGAATCTCCCAGGGTCCGAAGCAAAAAATCGGCTTCTTTTTTTGTTTCCGAAAAATTAACTGGACCCGATTGGTGAAAAAGCTGGGCTAAATCAAGAATTTCCCCTAAATTATCTAAAACAAAATTATTTATTCTTAGAGCGCCTTGAGAACCCCCGACTACCAAAACCAAAGGTTCAGATGAATTAAAGCCAAGATTCTTTTTTGCCGTTTCCTGCTCGGGAATATCCCTTAAAATACCGGCTCTGATAGGGTTGCCGACTGGTATTGTTTTTTCCGGCGGAAAATATTGAGCTGCTTTTTCAAAAGCGATAAAAATATTTTTCGCGAATTTAGCCGACAGACTATTGGTTAAGCCGGGAATGGTATCCGATTCGTGAATCATTATCGGGATTCGGTAAAATCGCGCGGCCATAATAACCGCTAAAGCTCCCGGCCCTCCTTTGGAAAAAACTAAGTCCGGCATAAACCAGAAGATTTTAAAAAGCGCTTGAAAAAAACCAAGAATAAATTTGAAAGCATCAATAAAATTATTTAAAGAAAAATAACGCCGCAATTTGCTGGAAATAATTTTTTCCACCCCCACTCCCCTGCTTTCAAACTCTGCGTTTAAAGAACTGGCCGGCCCGAAATATTTTATTTCCAAGTTAAAATTTCGTTCTCCGGCCAAACGATAGATTTCATCCGTTACTGAAATTAAAGGATAAATGTGGCCTCCGGTGCCGCCAGCCGTTAATAAAATTCTGATTTTGTTTTTCATAATTTATATTATTTTATGTCTTAGGAACTATACTTTGAAATATTAGTGATAATTCCGGCCATCGTCAAAAAAATTGCCAAAGCCGTCCCCCCATAACTTATAAAGGGCAAGGGCACGCCCGTTAAAGGAATTAATCCCGTTAATGATCCGATATGCACAAAAGCTTGCGAGCCGATAAACAAACCGAAACCGATCGCTAAAAATTTAGCGAAATTATCAGAGCTTCTTCTGGCAATCGCGAAACTTTTCCAAATTAAAAGAAAGAAAGCGATAATTAAACCGGTCGCTCCCACGAAACCCAATTCTTCCGCGATAACGGCAAAAATAGAATCCCCGATCTGTTCCGGCAGATAATGAATTTTTGTCGTTGATTGCCCGTAACCCCTGCCCCACATCATTCCAGAACCGATAGACAGCAAGGTTTGGTTGATTTGGTAAGTCTTGTCTAAAGGATCGGATTGAGGATTTAAAAAAGACACGATTCTTTCAAGCCGATAAGAAGTAAAACGAATAACCAAAGACAGGATTAAAAGTCCTATCAGAAAAAAAATTAAAATAAATCTCCACCTGGCTCCGCTGACAAAATAAACCCCAAGCGTAGTTGCCAAAATAATAATAACGGCGCTGGTTGAATGCTGGATTAATAAAATGCCGGCGATAATCGCCAATAAACAAAAAAATGGCGCGAAACCAGTAAGGAAATGCCGGGCTCTATTTTTATCTTTACTTAGCCAAGCGGCTAAATAAATCAGAAAAATCAACTTAACTATTTCAGACGGCTGAAAAGAAATTTGCCCCAAAGAGAGCCAACGCTTGGCGCCGCCGGACAAAATCCCCAAAGGAGTAGAAACTAAACCCAATAGCCCGATACTGGCAATCAAAAAAAATAAAGCAAATTTTTCCCAACGCCGATAATAAACATTAGCGGCGATAAAAAAACCCAAAAGACCAAAGCTCAAGCCGTAAATTACCTGATGTTTTAAATAATAATAACTGTCGTTAAATTTAATTTTGCCCAAATCGGAAGAAGCGCTGGTTAGCATCACTAAACCGAAAATGGTTAACAAAAAAACCAGTGAAACAAAAAAATAGTCAATCTTTTTTGATTTTATTTTTAGTCTCATGCCTTAACTCAATTATTAGATATGCTTTATAATTTTTCCGGGCAGAATATCCTTTGTTTTTCCGTTTTCCAAAACAATAGAGCCGTTAATCAGCGCTTCGCTCGGCTGTCCATCCCGTAAAATAACAATATCGGCGTAATATCCCTCGGCGATCAATCCCCGATGCTTAATATCAAATTTACAAGCCGGTAAAAAAGTTGCTTTAAAAACAGCTTTTTCCAAAGGCATTAAATTTTTTTCTTGAATCAAATTCAGCAACTTCACCGCTCCTCGGGAGCCGATAATGCTATTGTCTGAAAGCAAAATTTGAAAAACTGTTTGAAAATCTATATTCTCACGCCATAATTCGGCTCTTAGTTTGGTTAATTCCATCAGTTTTAGCAAGGCTTCGGTTAGCGTTAAATTTTGGTTTTCGCTAAATTGTTTTAATGATTTACCGGCAAGAAATTTAAAAGCCGGCGGAACCTTGGCAATAATTGTTAAATCTTCAATTTTTGATTTTGTTAAAAATTCTAAAATGCGTTTTCTGGTCTTGGCGGTCGCAATATTTTGAAGCATCGTTTCCAAATTGCCATTCCTGGCCCATTCCGGAAGAAGCGTATAAATTTCTACCAAATTAAGTTTATCCGAATAAAGATCAAAATGAATATTGGTTTTCGTTTTTTCTTTTTCTATTAAAGAAACAGCTTCAAGATAATTTTTCTCATATTCTTTCAAAGGCTGAAAATCATTTATTTCCACGTTCACGCCGGTATTTTTAGCGATGCCAATGGTCTCCTTGACAGCCGCCGCCAATTTTCCGGAATAATTGCGAAGCTGGGTGGCGTAGACGCCATTAAATTTCTTGGCAACTTTCGCCAATTCTTCAATTTCCTGATAAGGAACATTATGCGAGTGAGCGTAGCTCAAGCCGGTAGAAAAACCATACGCTCCTTCTCTCAGTCCTTTTTCTAAAACATAACTGAAAACTTTTAATTCCTTTTCGGTTAAATCGCGGATATTTTCTCCGATAATCGCTCGTCGAACAGTAGAATGGCCAATCAAGGTTCCAAAATTTATTCCTAGTTTTTGTCGGTTTAAAATCCTTAAAAATTCCGAAACCGAACGCCAATTAATATTTACCAAAGAGGGATCCGCCCATTTCCTGATTGACGTCAAAGAACCGTCAATCAAAGGCGACAGAGAAGAACCGGTATTACCGCCGATAATGGTCGTAATGCCTTGTTTTATCAAACTGGCCTGATAAGGATCGGAAAATAAAGTCAAATAGTGGTCGGCATCGCTGTTGATGTCAATAAAACCGGGCGTAGTCATCGCGCCTCGGGCATCAATTACTTTTTCGGCGCTTTGATGGGGAAAATTGCCCAAACGATTAATTCGCTGATGATTAATGAAAATATCGCTTTTAAAAGGAGGTTTCCCCGAACCGTCAAAAATTAAGGCGTTTTTTATCAAAACAGTCATTGGATTAATTATAACATAGCCTGCGGGATATTTTCCCGGACAAGCTTGATTTGTTGTATGGCTATAAACTGATTTAAAAATAAAAAGGCCCGCAAGCCCCGTAGTAAAAACTTTTCCGCAAAGCCTTTTTAATAAAAACCCCGTAGTAAAAGTTTTACTACGGGGTAAGGTTTTTGTCCTTGAACGGGTGACTTTAAATTTTTAAGTCTTTTGTCTTTTGTCCAGCCATTGAATTTCTTCATCGGCTGCCATAAACACTGATTTTAACACAAAGGCAATAGCGCCTTGGGTAAAACTATTAAGTACCAATTGCCTTTCATATCCGAGTATGAATCTTCCCAAAAATTCGTTTCTTTTCTTTAATTCAGCTTCAAACTCGGCTTCAGAATAAGGTTTTTCAAGCGCTTCATCAATGTGTTTTTTTTCAACCTTGGGCAATCTACCACCCAACGCTGAATAGATAACCGAAAAACCTAAATACAAAATATCTGTAAATTTTCCTAATTCCTCAAAAAATTTTACTGAACATTTCGGTCCCTTAAGTTCCGCAGCCGTTACTCCCTTAAAAAATACAAAATTCGATAAATCCTGATTGTGAGTATCAAGATAATCGATCCAGTTAATTCCATCGCCTCTCAATGCTTGCTTAGAAGCAAAAGACATATCTTCGTTTCTGATCTTTAGCATATTCAAACCCTCCTTCTAATTTTTAAAGAGCAAACATCTTTGAGTTAAGATGTTTAACCCTTTACTGGTTTATATTAAACACCTCAACTTTAGGTTCTATTATTATACGCTTATTTTATTGATTTGTCAAAGGTTTAATCTGACGAGCATTTTTCAATAATAATCGGCGCTTGGTTGGTTTCTCGGGCCAAAAGATAGCCTAGGCCGAAACTTAACGAAATCATTAAAACCAACGATAAAATTATTAAAATATTGCCTTTGTTTTCGTAAATGAAATTTTTAAAACTTGACAACATATGTTTTAAAATATAGGATTCAGGGTATAGGATTTAAGAAGCTTATTAACCATTGTTTATCTTTAGATTTTGTAATTCTAAATCCTTGATTTTTCTTAACTATGGCTCACGCAAAAGCAAAAGGCTCAACAAAATTAGGAAGAGATTCGGCAGCTCAACGTTTAGGTATTAAACGAACCGAAGGTGAAATGGTGAAAATCGGCGACATTATCATTCGCCAACGAGGCACTCATTATTTCCCCGGTCTCAATGTTCGTCGGGCAAACGATGACACTCTCTACTCTCTTAAAGAAGGAGTGGTTAAATTCGCTCAAAAAAAACGCACCCGTTTTGACGGCGCGAGACGTTCCGTTAAGATTGTGAATGTGCTCTAATTTTGACTTTTGATTTAAGTCCCTTTCCCAGATCAATTTCCACCAAGCACTCTCCCAATTCCTTTATGGGTTTTTCTAAAAACACTTCAAAGTCTTTATAGCCTAAATTTTCAAGGGCTTTTTTAATTTCCAAAGCGCTAACCGAGCCAAAAACTTGCCCGTTCTCTCCCGATTTAAGAGGGAAATCCAAAACAACTTCCTTAAGCTGTTCGGCATTTTTTTCAAGACCATCAATAATTTCTTTTTCTTGGCGTTCCCAGACGGCTTTTTGTTGAGCCAAAATCCCAAGATTGGTTTTATTTGCCATTTTGGCCAAATTGCGAGGCATTAAAAAATTTTTAGCGTATCCATCCTTAACTTCTTTAACCTCAAATTTTTTACCTAACCCCTTAATATCGTTTAATAAGATTATTTTCATACCCAGTAGTAGAAACTCGATAATTATTTGAAATAATACGACCTTTTGATAATCATTGTTTTTTGTTTTTGCTTAGTTTTAGAAAACCCTGATTCGCCAAAGGCGAATCAAATCGAGTTTTCACTACTGGGCATACCCAGTAGTAGACCCGCGATAGCAATTTATCTTTAGCTCATCGCGACTCTGATTTATTAATTTGACTTGTTAATAATAATGGATTTATTTCCCAGTTGAAAGCCCCGCGATAAATTGAGCTAAAGCAATCGCGGGCTCACTACTGGGCATAAGATTATTTATTAATTTCGGTTTTTAAAAATTCCAAAGCTTTGTCTAATTGCGGATCGCGTTCGGCTTTAGCGTCATCTTCGGTTAATTCAACTTCAATATCGGGCGTTATTCCTATCTTGTCAATCGTATCGCCGTTAGGCAAAAGCCATTGCGCCACTGAAACTTTCATTTCGGAACCGTCGCTGAATTTTTTCAATTCTTGAACAGTGCCTTTGCCAAAAGTAGTTTCGCCGATTATTTTAATTTGGCGATTATCTCTTAAAGCGCCGGCTAAGATTTCAGAAGCCGAAGCCGAGCCCTGATTCACTAAAATTACCGTTGGCAAATCAACCAAAGCGCTATTGCCTTCAGCTTTCAGAACTTCTTGTCTGTCGGAACCGAACTCTTCTTTAACCACGACATCGCCGTTTTCCAAAAACCAGCCGGCAAGGTCAATCGCCACTTCAAGATAACCGCCGGGATTATTGCGAAGATCTAAAATTACTCCCCGAGCCCCGCCCAAAATAGCCGGAAGCGCCGCTTTGTAAAAAGCCAAGGGAGCGTTTTCATTAAAATTATAAAGATGAATATAGGCGATTTTGTCCGGCTTCATCTCCCAATCAAGAGTCGGAACGGATATATTGTCTCTAATGATAGAAAATTCCTTGGACGATTCCCAGTCTTTTCTTGAAATCATAAGAACAACGGATGTTCCCTTCGGCCCTCTAATTAACTTTACCGCTTCTTCAACCGCGGTTAAGGTATCGCTTGAAACATCGTTAATCTTTAAAATCTTGTCTCCGCTCTTCAATCCGGCGCGTTCAGCCGGGGTGTCCTTGAGAGGAGCCACGATCATTAACTGGCTGTCGCGAATGGCAATTTCGGCGCCGATTCCTCCAAAATTACCGCTTATGTCTTCTTCAAATTTTTGAGCATCGCTGGGCTTAAAAAAAACCGAATAAGGGTCTTTAGCCGAACCAACCATTCCGGCAATCGCTCCGTAAAGCATTTCCTGATCGGTCAGGTTTTTATTATGAACGTAATTTTGCTTAAAAGCTTCCCACGCGCTCCAAAATAAAGAAAAATCAGCGGCAATCTCCGGGTTATCTTTGTAAATAACTTTTGTTTTCGCTTCTTGGAAACCGCTTTGAAATCCTAAAAAATAAAAAATGCCGACTGTTAACACCAGCCCGATAATTGAACCAGAGTTTTTATTAAAGATTTTTTTAATTTCCATAATAATAAATAGAATTTTATAACAGAGACGATTCAAAAGCAAATTGAAAGATTAATTTTTATTCAACTCCGCTTTTTACGATATTTTTGCCTTTTTTGGTAAATTTATGGCAATAAATAACTCCTTGGAGTATAATTTTAACACAAACGATGGCCGCGTCTAAAATAAACGATATCAATAAAGATTATTTAAACGTCATCAAAGAACGGGCAAAAAAAACTCGGGTTTATAAAAAATTTCAATTTACCGGCCTAACCATCGCTCAACTGCTAAATGACGAAAAACATAAATCACTTTATATCAGATTAGCTAAAAAATACGACGAACAGGAATTAATGACCCTAGCCAAAAGCGTTTCTGGGAGAAAAAACGTTGAAAATAAAGGCGCTTATTTTACAAAAGTATTCTATAAGGAATTAAACAAAAAACAGACCCCAACAGCGCGACCCTAACGCTTCATCGTTATTTACTATTGTAATTCCACGATCGTGGATTTACAATAGTAAATAGAAAAATCTTGTATTATGCGAATTTTTACGGTTAACGACAAAAAAGAAGAAAAGTTTTTGCGGCGGAAAACGCTTAATTTTGATTTTTCTAAATTCAAAAAAGACGAGATCCGAGAAACGATAAAAAGCATGAGGTTGGCCATCAAGAAAGACAAAGGCATTGGTTTAAGCGCCAATCAAATCGGTCTTAGTTGGAGATTTTTCATCGCGGAAATTCCCGGCGACAAGGGCAAGTTGAAATTTTACGCTATTTTTAATCCAGTCATTGTTAAGGTTTCAAAAGAAAAAACCACCCTTGAAGAGGGCTGTCTTAGCGTGCCGGAAGTTTGGGGTTTAGTGGAAAGACCGGAACAGATAATGCTAATCGGTTTTGATAAAAACAACAAAAAAATCAAGATTAAGGCGTGGGGGTTGCCGGCCAGAGTATTTCAGCACGAAATAGACCACTTAAACGGCGTTCTTTTCATTGACAGGGCAAAAGAATTGTTTAAGGAAATTTCCGAACAAACGGCAAAAATATAACTACTCAAATCATAAATCTTGAATTATGAAGCATAATCTGAAATATGTCTTTTTTGGCACTCCTGGTTTCGCGGCTATTATTCTGGAAAAACTCATTGAAGCCGGCTGGCCACCGTTAGCAATCGTTTGTAATCCCGATCGGCCAATCGGCCGAAAAAAAACCATCACTCCCCCGCCGACTAAGGTTTTAGCCGAAAAATACGCTATTAAAGTTTATCAGCCCGAGAAATTGGAGATTGAAAAATTAAAACTGGAAATCGGAGAAATAGATTTTGCCATTGTTGCCGCTTACGCCAAAATAATCCCCAAAGAAATTTTAACAATTCCTCGGTTGGGCGTTATCGGCGTTCATCCTTCGCTTTTGCCAAAATACCGCGGCTCTTCGCCCATTCAATCGGTTATTTTGAACGGCGATTCCGAAACCGGGGTTAGCTTGTTTTTAATTGATGAACAAATAGACCACGGGAAAACACTGTCAACTATTAAATACCAAATATTAAACAATGATAATTACGAAATTTTGAATAAAAAATTAGCCGAACTGGGAGCAAGCTTATTGATTGAAACCCTGCCGAAATTTATCAAAAACGAGATCACTCCCCTGTCCCAAAACGAAAACAAAGCCACTCACACCAAAAAATTTATTACCGAAGACGGCTATGTTGACTTGCGAAAAGACGAACCGGCTGTTATTGAACGGAAAATTAGAGCCCTGAACCCCGACCCCGGAGTTTGGACGCTGGCAAATCCGGCGCAAATTGCTTCTCCTGTTCAAACAAAAAGTTCCTCGGAAAACGAAAAACGGGTAAAACTTTTGGAAGCTGAATTAGTTGACGGGAAATTGAAACTAACTAAAATTCAAGTTGAAGGCAAGAAACCGCGAAATATCAGTTATTGATTTTAGATTCTTAAACCGCGGAATTTAATATTTTTTATATTGCCGGGTAGTGTAATGGTAGCACGTCAGGCTCTGAACCTGAAAATCGGGGTCCGATTCCCTGCCCGGCAGCACAAGTCAACGCAGTATCAAGAGACCAAGATGTATACAATTCATTGATTCTTAAATATATGAGCGACATTGAGAGGCAAAAAGAATACGCTAGAAAGCAATTTAAAACCTACTCAAGAGTAGAAAAAGATATTGTATCTGATTCTTCTGTTCGTCGAGTAGAAATGCAGAAAGATTATAGGGACACAATAAGAAATTTGGGGATTGTTTCTGCCGCCATTTCAGCGTTTGCATTGCCATTACTTGATAATCAAAAGATAAATACTGGCGTGTTAATTTTTAGTATCTCGATCCTGATGATAAATATCGTGGTATCTTTTTGGCATGTACTTAGAATGCATGCTTATGACTCAAAAAAGATAATTGATATAGAAGATGCATCTCTACCCCTTGTACGAAAGGTCAAGGAGTCAGCGCTTAAATTCATGAGAAGCCAGCAACCCTTCAACGATTTTCATAATCTAGTAGAAGATTTTACTAAACCGGGAGGGAAATACGACGAGATAAAAGAATCTCTTGATGAATTATCAAAAGACACAAAAAAGTTAAATTATGCCGAAGATGTAATAGTGGGATTGCTAACTCTTGCAATCTTACTCTTTATTTATTCAATAAGTTCTTCCTATATAAATCTAACCTTAGAAAAATACTTCATAAGAATATTTTACTAACGTGATAGGAGACACAAATCAGAAATCAAGACAATTTTTACTTTATAAAATAAACTTGTTTAACGGAGCTATTGCGTCTAGGTTCAACTTCGGAGAGATAACAAGAGAAAAATCCCCGAAAGAATATTTCGTTGCTTGTGTGTTTTTTAAAATACACTCTCTAGGCATATCTATAGAAAATTGTATTTTTTCTAATGACGTTTTCTTATCCATTTATCTTTTCAGATACGTCTATGAATTATATATAAAAACTTTCTACGTATTTTCAGGCTCATCGGAAAAAGAAATTTCAACCAGGATCAATGAATTTTTTATTAATAAGAGGTGGAAATTTAGTGAAATAAAAGACAAAATTAATGACCAATTTTTGCCACCCGGTTTTAAAGAGAATCACCAAAATAGATATTATTTACTTTCTGGACTTGTTCACCCCAACTACGATAGTTTTAAATTATGCTTGAATAAAACAGATGATCAACAATTTGAATTTTTAGAACCTAATATACATTTAACGCTTTGGTATTGTATTGAAATAGTCAAACACTTTTCAAACATTAAAATATTAAATTTTGATACAAGTACAGATAAGGAGAGTCTTGAGGAATTACAAAACATGGGAGCATGATTTTAGTCGACCGAGACGGGTCAGTTCGGCCACTAAACCGTCCCCAAAGAATCATTTAACGGCCTTAATTGTGGTGGCCATGGACCGGAGAACATAGCCAATATGAAAAAACAAGTTATAGTCATTCATGGCGGAGATGCTTTTAATACTTATAAGGAGTATCTTGCCTTTTTGAAAAACTATGAATTCAATTTTGAGAAACTTAAAATAAAGGGATGGAAAGACGCTTTAAGCGAAAAATTGGGGAAAAATTTTGAAGTGGTTTTGCCGAAGATGCCGAACTCCATGAACGCCAAATATAGCGAGTGGAAGATTATGTTTGACAAGTTGCTGCCATTTCTGGAAAACAATCTCGTGTTGGTGGGACATTCGTTGGGTGGAATTTTTTTGGCAAAATATTTATCCGAAAACAAATTTCCAAAAAAAATATTGGCAACTTTTTTGGTCGCGGCGCCATATAACGATAAAAAATCAAAACATTCTCTCGGTGATTTTGTTTTGCCTGAAAATCTGGATAAGTTTCAAAAACAAGGCGGTAAAATATTTATTTGTCATAGCCAAGACGACCCTTATGTTCCATTCGCTGATTTTGAAAAATACAAACACGCTTTGCCAGAAGCAGAGACAATGATGTTTAAAAACAGAAAACACTTTAATCAAGCCGAATTTCCGGAATTGGTCGGTCAGATCAAAAAACTCTACCTCTTCAGAAAGCTCCGCTATTCATAACGGGGTTGAAAGATGCGAGGCTGTTCCCCGGCATAATAAAAAGGACGGGACTAATACCCCGCCCTTTTTATCTTGGTTTATAACCAACTAATCGTGATTCTATTTTCCAAATTTGTTCCAGAGAGTGGCGAAGACCCAGCCGAATATATAACCGACAATAAAAGTCATAACCAGAAGGCCGATGGCTAATCCCAGGGACAAAGGCAATATGGTGTAAGATAGCGAAATGTGGTGGAGTTTGAGTATTAAGTCATATAGGGGCTTAGCTAATCCGATACCGATAAGAATAAGCCAGCCTAAATGAGCCAACGCCACAAATGTTCCCAGCGCTAAACCTACCGCATTTTTGTTGAGTTTTGTCATAAAATTATAAGATTTTTAAGCGACCTTTAGATTCCATTATAATTATACCAAAATGACGACCCCCTCTATCCTGACTGCCGAAGAAGTTTTATAATACCTAGAAGGTTTGAGCGCGAAGCTAAACAACATAATTTATGAAAAAACAAATTAAAAAAATAGTGGTGGCAGAGATTTCGGCTTTTCCGATCGGGGAAGGAGAAAGTTTAAGCAAGTCAGTGGCTATGGTGGTGAAAGTGATAAAAGAAAGCGGGTTAAAGTATCAACTTGGCGCTATGGGCACCACCGTGGAGGGAGAATGGGGGCAGGTGATAAAATTATTTACCGAGTGTCGGAATAGATTGATTTCCTCTCATAACAGGATTTATTTAATGCTTAAAATTGATGAGAGAAAAAGCTTGACTCACGGCATAGTTCACAAGATAAAAGCAATTAAAGAAAAAATACAATAATGATTAAATCTGATTTCGGAATAAAAGCGTTGAAGCTTCATAAGAAACTTAAAGGCAAAATAGAAATATCTTTGAAAGCGCCGATTGTTTCGCTGGAAGATTTAAAAATTTTTTATACTCCCGGCGTCGGAGCTGTGGCTTCGCATCTTGCCAAACATCCAGAGGATCTTAGCGAAATGACAATTAAAAATAATACGATTTTAATCGTTTCCGACGGCTCGGCGGTTTTAGGGCTCGGCAATATCGGCCCCGGCGGAGCCCTTCCCGTAATGGAAGGCAAGGCGATGATTTTTAAGCAATTCGCCGGAATTAACGCTTTTCCGCTAGTTTTGGCGACGCAAGACGCCGATGAAATAGTAAAAACAATTCAATATCTATCCCCTGCTTTCGGCGGAATAAATTTAGAAGATATTTCCGCGCCGCGATGTTTTGACATTGAAGAACGGCTTATTGATTCTTTAGACATTCCGGTAATGCACGATGATCAGCACGGCACGGCTATTGTCGTTCTCGCCGGATTGATAAACGCTTTTAAGGCGTCTCGCCGAGAATTACAAAAATCAAAAATAGTTATTTTGGGAGCGGGCGCCGCCGGCGCCGCCATCGCCAAGATGCTTAAAAAAGCGGGCATCAAGGAAATTATCGTTATTGACCGAAAAGGCATAATCGCGCCGGGCCGCGGTGATTTGAATTTTTCTAAAAAAGAACTTGCTGAAATCACCAACCCTAAAAATATTAAAGGAGAATTTAAAGATGCCATCCAAGACGCTGACGCCGTAATTGGCGTTTCCGGTCCCGGTTTGATTAAATACGAACACATTAAGCTTATGGCTAAAAATCCCATTGTTTTCGCTTTAGCTAACCCCACGCCAGAGATAATGCCACAAGAAGCGCGAAGGGGCGGGGCGTTTATTATCGCAACCGGCCGTTCCGATTTTCCAAACCAGATAAACAACGCCCTCGCTTTTCCGGGAGTTTTTCGCGGAGCCTTGGACAATAAAGTAAAAAAAATAACAGACCAAATAAAAATGAAAGCGGCTTACGCGATTGCTTCAATGATTAAAAAGCCAACTCCCAGAAATATAGTTCCCTCGATTTTTAATAAAAAATTAGTGAAAACGGTCGCGAAAGTGATTAAGTAATTTTAATAATATTTTGTATGTTAATTGACGAGGTGGTAATTAAATTGGAGGCTGGAAATGGCGGCAGAGGCGCCGTGGCGTTCAATAAAAATATGATGAGTTTGGGGCCGGTTGGCGGAAGCGGCGGCAAAGGCGGCCGTATCTATTTTGAAGGCGTTTTTGACTTAAATGCCTTGGGCCAATTTAGGTATAAAAAAGACAATAAAGCCGAAGATGGCGAAAACGGCAATGGACAATTCAGAGACGGCTCTGACGGAAACGATCTCGTATTAAAAGTTCCCGTGGGAACGATAATTCAAAAAATTGAAACAGGCGAAACCAAGGAAATATTAAAAATCGGCGAGAGAATACTTGTCGCGAGAGGCGGCCGTGGCGGGAAAGGAAATTTTCATTTTCGTTCCGCGACTAACACTAGCCCCAAACAATTCCAAGAAGGTTCGCTTGGCGAGCATTTTGCGGTAAGACTGGAACTTAGACTCATCGCCGATATTGGTCTTATCGGCTTGCCGAACGCGGGGAAATCTAGCTTGCTCAACGAGCTAACTAAGGCAAAAAGCAAGGTTGCGAATTATCCTTTTACGACTTTGGAGCCGAACTTGGGGGTATACTATGAGCTTATCTTGGCGGATATTCCCGGGCTTATTGAGGGCGCGTCTACTGGCAAGGGTTTGGGCATAGGGTTTCTTCGCCACATTGAACGCACGAAAATACTTTTTCATTTAATTTCCGCTGAATCGGAAAATCCCGTTAAAGATTATAAAATAATCAAAAAAGAGCTTGAAACATACAATAAAAATCTTACCAAGAAAACAGAATATGTGTTTTTAAGCAAAAGCGATATGGTATCGTCGGAGGAAATGAAAAAGAAAATGACCGCTTTAAAAAAGATTCACAAAAATGTTTTCCCGATCTCTGTTTATGACTGGAACAGCCTGGAAAAAGTGAAAGAGATTCTGAATAAGATAAAATCGGAAAAAAATTATTAGTTTTTTTTGTCTTTTTTAACTCTTTTGCGTTCGTTGTCTGTTAAAAGAATTTTTCGGATGCGAATGCTTTTGGGCGTAATTTCCACCATTTCGTCATCGCCGATATAGCTTAGAGCGTCTTCAAGAGTAAGGACAAGCGGCACTTCCAGCTGTTCCTGGAGGCCTTCGTTCTTGCCCCTGAAGTTGGTCAGCTCTTTCGCTTTGCAGATATTGACCGGCATATCGCCGGATTTGGCATTTTGGCCCACCACCATTCCTTCGTAAACCGGAATTCCCGCGTCGATAAACAGCTTGCCGCGGCCTTGCGCCGCCACCAAACCGAAATTATTGGAAATGCCGGTTTCAGTCGAGACAATTGAGCCGTGCGTTTCGGTTCCGATTTCTCCTTTATATTCTTCATAGCCCAGAAAAATACTGTTCATAATTCCCGTGCCTTTTGTGTTTGTCAGAAAATCGCCGCGAGAACCAATGAGTCCGCGCGTCGGCACCGCGAAATCCATATAAACATTTCCGGCATCCGCGCGCATATCTTTCATTATGGCTGAACGCTTCCCCATCATTTCAATCACGACGCCGGAATATTTTTCTGGCACTTCAACGGAAACAAGCTCCATCGGCTCCATTTTTTTGCCGTCAATTTCTTTAAAGATAACTTCCGGTTTTGAAACTTCAAGCTCAAATCCTTCCCGGCGCATTTTTTCAATTAAAATCGCGAGATGAAGCTCGCCGCGACCAGCCACAATCCAGCGATCAGAAGAGGTGGACGGAGCGACCGCGAGCGCGACATCGGTTTCAAGTTCGCGTTCTAATCGTTCTTTGACATTTCGCGAAGTGGTGAACTGCCCTTCTTTTCCTCTGAAAGGAGAAGTGTTAACACTGAATGTCATTTTAATCGTTGGTTCGTCAATTTGGATAACGGGCAGAGCAACCGGATTTTTCAAATCCGCGATTGTTTCTCCGATAGAAATATCGGGAATACCCGCTACCGCCACAATATCTCCCGAATGAGCCTCTTCCACATCAATGCGGTTTAGGCCGTCAAAAAGCATTACCGCGCTTAATTCCGCTCGTTTTATTTCGCCCGCCCGGTTAATGTGGTTTACAGTTGTTCCTTTTCGTAAAACTCCGGCATAAAGCCGGCCAACCGCGATTTTCCCTTTGTAATTATCATAGGCCAAATTTACCGTCAGCATTTGAAGGGGTTGCGTGTCATTAACGACGGGTGCCGGTATATATTTTACGATTGTTTGAAAAATCGGTTCAACATTTCGC
This sequence comes from Patescibacteria group bacterium, assembly GCA_038065115.1. Taxonomy (GTDB): domain Bacteria; phylum Patescibacteriota; class Minisyncoccia; order UBA6257; family MFKM01; genus MFKM01. The sequence goes on along the minus strand of JBBTRS010000034.1, from coordinate 16,511 downwards.
ATCGCGTTTAAATCGGAATTTAAACCGGCCTTGCCCGAAATAGCGGAGGCGTAAATTACCGGAAATTCAATTTGGGCTTCGCTCGCTTCGAGTTCAAAAAACAAATCATAGGTGGCGTTCAATACCCACTCCGGCCGGGCGTTGGGTTTATCAATTTTGTTAATCACCACGATTATTTTATGGCCGGCTTGAATCGCTTTGCGGAGGACGAATTTTGTTTGAGGCATCGGCCCTTCTTTGGCGTCAACGAGCAACAGTACGCCGTCAACCATGCGCATAATCCGTTCCACTTCGCCGCCGAAATCGGCATGGCCGGGTGTGTCAACGATATTGATTTTAATATCCCGATATTTAATTGAAGCGTTTTTTGAAAAAATCGTAATCCCCCGCTCTCTTTCAAGTTCGTTTGAATCCATAATAAGCTCTTTGGGCGCGCCGGTTTTGGCTTTGAAATCTTCCGACTGATTCAAGAGCGCGTCCACCAGCGTGGTTTTGCCGTGGTCAACGTGAGCGATGATGGCGATGTTTCTTAGTTCCATATTTTAAAATAAAAAACCCTCAAACGAGGGCTTAGCCCTATAATCCATAATATTCTACAAGAAACAACGCCAAAACGCAATTTTGTAATTTTTGTTAAATTATGGTTACATACAATATGTAATATTAAAAAAATAATTTATGAAAAGACAAATTATAAAAATTGATGACGAAAAATGCAATGGCTGCGGCGATTGTATTCCGAATTGCCCGGAAGGAGCGCTTAAAATTATTGACGGAAAGGCGCGGCTTTTAAGCGATCTTTTTTGCGACGGCTTGGGCGCTTGCATCGGCCACTGTCCCCAAGGGGCAATAACCATTGAAGAAAGAGAGGCCGAAAAATACGACGAAAGCAAGGTAATGGAAAATATCGTTAAACAGGGCAAGAATACAATCATTGAGCATCTCAAGCACTTAAAAGAGCACAAACAAGATGATTATTTCAGACAGGCAATGGATTTTTTAACCGAAAAAGGCATTGCCATTGGGTTGGAAGAAATTACGGAATCGGGGAAAGACAACAACCACGGCCATGGTCATTTAAATTGTCCCGGTTCAAAAACAATGGATTTTCGTGAAGCCGAATCGGCTGAAAATCAGGTTGCGGCGGGAAAAATTGCTTCGCAATTAAGGCAGTGGCCGATACAATTACATTTGATTAATCCAAACGCCCCTTATTATCAGAAGGCCGATGTGCTTTTAGTAGCTGATTGCGTTGCTTATGCGTTGGGCGGATTTCATAATGAATATTTGAAAGGAAAATCTATTGCCATTGCTTGTCCGAAGCTAGACGAAGGCCAAGACGAATATATAGCGAAAATTAAGTCTTGGCTGGAAGATGCCAAAATAAATACTTTGACCGTAATGATTATGCAGGTGCCTTGTTGTATGGGGTTGTTAGATTTGGCCAAAGAAGCGCTGGCTCAATCAGAAAGAAAAGTGCCGATTAAATACGCGGTAGTTGGTTTGCAGGGGGAAATACTGGAAGAAGAATGGGCTTGATGATTTTATACTTTTAAATAACGATGGACGGCGATAAAACTGGAAACAGCGCTCAAAATAACGCCAAAAACAAGCTGATAGCTTAAAAGACGCAGGAAATTCGTAGCGAAATAATTTTGAAGATTCATTTCCGGAACGAAGCTGGCCATATGCGGAGCGATATAGGCAATCAAGGGAGTGATAATGGCGAAGCTTAAAACTCCGGCTAAAATTCCGTAAAGAATCCCCTCAACGATATAAGGACCCCTGATAAAATTATTAGAAGCGCCCACCAATCTCATAATGCCGATGGCGTCCCGATTGGAATAAATTGCCAGTCGGATAGTGTTAAAAGCCACTAAAACGGCGATCAGAGCGACGATGAGGGTGAGAATAACTCCGCCTCGTTTTGCGGCGCCGACAATGCTGGTTAGCCTCTCAATCGCTATTTGATTTTGAGCGTAGCTCGCTTTCTCTATTATGGAAGAAAGAGATTCGTTATTAAGATACGCGGAAATAGCCGTATATTCTTTGGGGTCATAAGCCTTTATGTTAAGCGAAGCCAAAAGCGGATTTTCTCCGATTTCTTGGATTGCCGTGATGACGACAGAATCGTCCTTGTGTTTAGCTTGAAAACCAGCTAAAGCTTGTTCCCTGGAAACATATTCCGTTTTTTTGACTTCGCTTAGCCCTTCAAGCGATTTTTTGAGTTTTAAAATCTCGTCTTCGGCGGTATTGCTTTTAAAATAAACACTGATGTCTATTTTATTTTGGACGGCGGCAATAGCGGTCTTGGCGATAACATTAAAAATTATCAAGCTTTGCAGAACAAAGAGAGCCAGAAACATAACCGCGATGGTAGCCGTGCTTAACCACCCGTTCCTCAAAAAATTTTGGATGCCATATTTTATTATTCTTGAAAAAGCGACAAACATATTGATTTAATTTCCAATTTTTAATCCGTCAGGATGAAGCGACCGTGTTCTTCGTCCCTGGCAACTTTGCCATTATTTAAAGTAATAACCCGATGACCCAGAGTATTGATGACTTCTTTGTTGTGGGTGGCTAAAATTACAGTGCTGCCCATTTCGTTGAGTTTCATCAGAAGTTTGATAATTTCCCAGGTGTTGAAAGGATCAAGATTCCCAGTCGGTTCATCGGCGACAATTACTTCGGGCTGATTAATCATCGCCCGGGCAATCGCCACGCGCTGTTTTTCGCCGCCGGATAGTTCGTAGGGAAAACTTTGCATTTTATCATTCAAGCCAACCAGGTTAAGAATTTGAGGCACGAATTCGTTTATTTCTTTTTGGGGCCGGCCTTCCACTTCCAAGGCGAAAGCAATGTTTTCAAAAACCGTTTTTCCGTTTAAAAGCCGGAAATCTTGGAAGATGGTTCCGATGTGTCGGCGATATTCGGGAAGCTGCGAAAAACGCAGTTTATTGACTTCATAAGAATCAAAGATCACCCTTCCGTTGGTCGGTTTTTCTTCCGCGATAATAAGCTTAACGATAGTTGATTTACCGGATCCGGATCGGCCGACGACGGAAACGAATTCTTTAGGATTTATTTTAAAACTGACGTTTTCCAAAGCTATTGAGTGCTTGTTGTAAGCCTTGGTTATGTTTTGAAAGGTAATCATATTCGCTTCGCTTTTGCGATACCAATATGCTAATTCGCGCGAATTACATTTGTGAATATAAATACCAAATTATCGGTATTTATTCGCGTCATAGGCATATATTCGTATAACGGCATCGTCTTTATATTATAGATTTTTTGATGAATTTATCAAGATTTCCCTCTAAAACCGCTTCAGTATTGCTGGTTTTAACTCCGGTGCGGTGGTCTTTGACCATTTGATAAGGATGAAGCACATAGGAGCGTATTTGATGGCCCCAATCGGGGGTTATTTTAGTCCGAAGATTGCTTAGTTCTTTTTCCTGGCGTTCAGTCATTAATTTAAAAAGTTTTGATTTTAGCAATTTTAACGCTAATTCTCGGTTTTGAGCTTGGGAGCGTTCAGCCTGCGAAGCGGCGGTTAAACCGGTCGGCAAATGAATAATCCTGACCGCGGTTTCTCTTTTATTGACATTTTGACCGCCCGGACCGCTGGAACGGCAAAGTTCTATTCTTAAATCTTCATCGGGAATAACCAATTTTTTTTCTTCTAATTCCGGCAGTTCCGGCAGAGCTTCAACCAAAGCAAAAGAAGTATGGCGAAGTTTTTTGGCGTCAAACGGAGAAATTCTGATTAAACGATGAACTCCGGATTCGTTTTTAAGCAGGCCGTAAGCGTTTTCCCCGATTATTTCCGATGTATGATTGTTGATTGACCGGACTTTCCAATTATTTTGTTGGGCGTATTTTTGATACATCCTCAAGAGCATTTCCACCCAATCTTTGGCGTCTTCTCCCCCGACGCCGGCGTAGACAGAAATAATTGCCGTATTTTGATTGATCATACCCAGTAGTAGACCCGCGATATTAATTTATCTTCAGTTTATCGCGGTTCTGATTTGTTTATTTGACTTTAATTTGTTATAATCGATCTATCGTCCAGCTAAAAGCCGCGAGATAAATTAAACTGAAGCAATCGCGGGCTCACTACTGGGCATATATAATAGCATTATACTCTTATTTCAAAACAAATAAAAATTTATTGAAGGTTTTAACAATGATCGCTTTTCTTAAAAGCAGAAAAAATATCTTTTTGAGTTTTCGGACCGCGTGGAAAGGCATGAAAACGGTTCTTGTCCAGGAACCGTCATTCAAGTATATGCTGTTGCTGGCGGCCATAACAATTGGGGCTATGCTTTATTTCCCGACCAGCCGAACCGAGAAAGCGGTTCTTTTGGCAATGATTTTCTCGGTGCTTATTTTGGAACTTATCAATTCGGCAATGGAGCGTTTTTTGGATTTTCTTCAGCCGGCTGAAGATCCCCGCGTCAAAAAAATAAAAGACCTTATTGCCGCTATCGTGCTTTTAGTTTCTTTGGGAGCGGCGATTATCGGTTTTCTTATCTTTTTGCCTTATTTGGGAATGAATTTTTAAATGAGCCGGAGGCGACCTGCCTGCCGGCAGGCAGGGATTCGAACTCGCGACTTGTTTACCCTGTTAGAGATACCGATGAGCCGATGGGCAGAATCGAACTGCCGTCCATGGTTTACGAAACCATTGCTTTGCCACTAAGCTACATCGGCATCTCTAACGGAGCTGGCGAAACAGCTACTCTACCACTGAGCTACTCCGGCTTTGGCGGGACGAGCTTGAATACATTCAAGAGTCCGCTTGAGCCTATTTTACCTAAGATTTCCGGCATTGAACAGCATCGCGCGAAGCGGAAGCGGTCAGTTCCGTTCTCTATCGCGCTTCGCGCGGTCGAATCAATCGGCAAAATTTCTGAAAATTTAATCTTGGAGCGGGATACGGGAGTCGAACCCGTCTTTCTACCTTGGGAAGGTAACGTTGAGCCGCTCAACTAATCCCGCGTCAGAACTTCATCTTGCCAATAAAATTCGGGAATTAAAATTATCGGTTGGTAGGACTTTTTGATTTTTTCAAGATCAATCCCCTGTTCTTTTAAGATTTCTATCTTAGCTTGAGGGACCAAAATTAATTTTTTGAAGTCTTCTAATGATAGATTGTAAAGAACTTGGCTGGCTTTGGCAATTTCATTATTAATGGCTAAATTGGTTATTTTTTCATCAACCTGTCGTTTTAATTCTTTTCGCCCTAATTTTTTAATCAGAATTTCGTCGGTAATTTTATCTTTAATCAGTTTATCCAAAGCCGCCCGTTTGATTTCTTTTTGAAATTCAACATTATCAATCGGCGCGTTTGCGGCATAGACGGAAAAAGTTTTTTGGTAATAAACCAAAGAGCTGGCGACGACTTTGTTAAATTGCCGGCTGGTGATAGTCCATTTTGAAGTTAAGGCTACCGGATAAAAGCCAAGTTTTATAAAAATAAAAGACAATAGAATCAAAAGTCCGATTGCCCCAAAAATTATTTTTTTACCGGGTTTCATTATTTTTTTTCGGGATGATAATCATTAGTTTCTCGCCAGGCTGGCGATAATTAAATAATGATTTCAATTCTTTTATCAGGTTTTCGGGGTGGCCGAAGTAATCAATGTTTTCTTTGAGAGTTCGGTTTTCTTTTTCAAGTGTTTCGGCATTGGCGTTGAGGTTGTCAACTTTAGATTCTAAACGGCGGTTTTGTCTATCTAAATTGAAAAGACCCCAGCCCAAAAAAGCGATTACAATAATCAACGCCGATATTTTCAGAAAACTCAATATGCTTTTAATTATCATATGCTTAATAGAGTCAGGTTGATAATCAGACGAGCCGGCGGATTATCGTTTTGGTATTCGTAAACAGGGTTTTGATTTTCCTGCCATTTATAACCGGGGGGCGCTTCAATGGCCGTTTTTAATTTTCCGTTTACTCCCGATTGTTTATCAAAAATGAATTGGTAGATTTGGCCTGTTTTTGGAGAGGGGTAAACAAGCGCCGGTGTTTCGTATTTCAGCTCCAGTGTTTTTGTTTTGCCAGCCGGCAGATTGAACCAGGTTGACCAGGCCGTTTTGCCCGACTCTTCGCCCAGCCAGGCACTAAAATTTTCTGAAAATTCCTGTCCTTTTTCTATCATTTGAAGGTCGGAATCTTCCCGATAATTATTTTTTTGATAGTCAATCGGCGGCTTTACGGTTTTTTGGCTGTTGCCGTTAAGGGTGAGAAGTTTTGATTCGGGCGAAGCAAGAATTTTAATAAAATTTTGATTGGCGGCCCGCCACCAATAATCTTTTTCAGCATTGCCGGAATGGGCTCTGGTTAATTTTAACTGATTATTGGCTTTGCCGTCGTTTTCCAGATTTATCCGAAAATCAATTTCCTGATTTACGAAGAAGTCGCTTTTCCCGCCGGCAATATTGGCGTTGACCACCGCTAAATAACCGCCCCAAAAATTATTGGGCAATTTATAAACTCCGCCGTCAAAACCGTTTTGGCTGAAAAAATTTTGAAGCCGCGGTTCTTTGGCAAAGAGCATAATGTCTTTTTGGTTTAAATGGAGTTTCAGTTTTTCCGCAAATTCTTTCTTTTGATTGTTGTTGAAGTTGCTTATTTTTTCCAAAAGAACGGGGGCCAGAATTTTAAGGATGCGTTTGGGCTCGCCTTTCGCCTTGTCCGTTCCGGCTTCAACTTCTTTTTGGATTTCTTTTAAAAAATTATTCCGGTTGATTTCAAATTGATAATCGGATAATTTTATCGGTCCGCTAAGCTCCAAGACGCTTTCTAAAATTTTAATATTCAAAGCGATAACTCCGGAAAATTGGATATTCTTTTCCTGATAAATTTTGGAGGCTTCTAGTAATTCCGTCACTTTTTTGGCGGAAAGCGGAAAATCAAAAAACCAATTGGCGTCTCTGGCGCCCCAACTGGTTGTTATCGCTTGAAGCGGCAAAGGCGGAATTATTTTTGTTGTTAATTGGCCGTCGGGGTCGTAAATATCTCGGATGTCTATATTAACCAGCCGGCCGGAGTTTATCGTTAAATCCGCGTAGCTTCCCAAAAAGCCGCCGGCAGGTCTAATTTCGGCCGGATTTTGAAAAAAAACCAGCCAATGGATATCGTTTTCTGATTGGAGAATGTCCAGCAGGCCGGCCAAGCTGTTTTCTATCTGATAAAATTTCACGCTGTAATTGAGATAATTGTCGGTTAGGTTTTGATTGATTTGGCCAAGGTCTATCAGATTCCCTTTCAGGAAAGCAATTTTGCCGCTGATGGAAGCTGTCTGGTTGCGGATTAAATTGGCGGTTTGGCTGACATTGTTGATTTCTTTTTGAAGATTTTTGACTATCGCCGTCAACTCCTCCCCGTTGCCGCTTAAAAAGAGAGCCAGTCCTTTTGTTTGGAGGTTTTCCAGATTTCGGGAAATGGCCAAAGCCGACTGATTTAGAGCCAGGGTTTCGTTAAAAAATCCTCCCCAGTTCAGAATCTTTGTTAAATGGAAACGCCGGAAATAGTTTTTAATCGAGATTAATTCAGAATTATTTTTTTCAAAAAAAATTGTCGCTTTTCGGGGTTCAAAATTATTTAAGGCCGTTACGGCTTGTTGGAAATTATTAGCAATTAAACTGACTTTTGCCGTAATAAGATTTTTGGGGTTGCCGAATTTTAGAAAAACCAAATAACCGGCAAAGGTTGAAGTTAAAACAACAATACTTAAACCGATTAAGATTATTTTGGAAAAAGAAATCTTGTTTGGCCGCCGAACTGAAATTTTACGATATTTTTTTCCGGCGGCGTTCTCTAAAAAGAAAGTTGGCTGGAAATCTTTTTGGCGGAGTTTGGCTATCGGAGAGGCAAACACTTTTGACGGGTGTTTAATATCGGCGAGAACAAAGGAAATATTTTTTTTGGGGGCTTTTTCCATTTCTTTCATTATAACCGGCATCGCGATCGCGACGCAATTTATTTTTTATTTAGCGGTTTATTTTGGAAAACACATTGATAGTTTCTTGGGCGGTTTTAGCCCAGTCAAATCTTTTGAGATTGGAAAAACCGGCTTTTTGAAGGCGTTTTCGGAGATTTTGGCCGGTCAGGATGTTTTTCAGGTTAAAAACCAGATCATCAATTCGCCAAGGGTCAATCATTAAAGCGGAATTTTCCATTACTTCGGGCAAAGAAGATCGGTTGCTGGTGATAACCGGAAGACCGCAGGCTTGGGCTTCCAAAGGAGGAAAGCCAAAGCCTTCAAAAAACGACGGATAAACAAAAACCTCGGCTAAATTGTAAAGAAAAAGGGCCTCTGACGGCGTCGCCGCTCCCCAAAAAATAATTTCTTCCCGGAATTTTGAATTTTTGGCTTCTTGGAAAACTTTGTCGTAAAGCCAGCCCTTGGAGCCGGCGATAACAAGTTGCAGATCTTTAAAATCTTTTTCGGCTTTTAGGATATTAAAAGCCTTGATGATGGCGGGAATGTTTTTTCGGGGCTCAATTACTCCGAGATAAAATAAAAAAGGTTTTTCCAAATGACGATTTTTTTGAAATTCTTTTAAGTTTTTGTCTCCGGAGGCAATTTTTCGGTAAAGAGGATTGATTCCCGAATAGATTCTGGTTATTCGTTCCGGAGAAACCGATAAATTATCAATAATGTCTTGGCGGGTAAAATCGGAAACGGCGATAAGATGACCCGCGGTTTGGACTTGGCGCCGGTAATTCTGCAGCCAGTGCCAAAATTTATCGCGGTTGGAAAAAAAATTAGGATAATGGATAAACGAAAGATCGTGGAAAGTGAATATTCTTTTTGAGGAGTTTGCCAGCGAGAGAATATTAAAATGGGGGCTAAAAAAAACGTCAGCTTTTATTTTTTTATCAATTTTAGGCAGATTAAAAATTTTATTGCCGAAATTTAAAAGACGGTTGGGAATTGAATAATCAACGATTTTAACCTGGGGCTTATTAAGCCAATCTTCCGGCAAAGGAGTTTTGCGGCAGCCATTGCAAAAAAGCAAGTATTCGTTTTTTTGGTCAATCGACAACAGATAGCCGACTAAATGCTTGGCATATTCGGTGATGCCTGAAAATTGGGGCCGGGCTAAAACCCGAAGATCAATCAGAATTTTCATATCTTTTCATTTTTTTCAGAGAAAATTTACTATTATGATTCCGCGATCGTGGAATTACAATAGTAATTTTTTTTATTTTATTTTATTGATTATTTCTTGAATTTTTGATTTAAAGCTGTCTTCTGAAAATCGTTTGGCGTTTTGAACAATTTTTGTTTTAGAAAAACGCATTTTATCAAACAAATCAATTGCTTTTGCCACAGCTTCGGGAGTTTGTTCGTTAAAGAATAAGCCGGTTTTGCCTTCTTCCACGATTTCTTTAAGCCCGCCGGCATTATAACCGATTACCGGCAAGCCGCAGGCTTGCGCCTCGGCGGCCACCAAGCCAAAGTCTTCAATTTGGGGAAAAATCAAAGCCCGGGCCCGGCTATAAATTTTCCGAAGTTCCTCTAAATTTTCAACAAAGGGAATAAATTCTATTAACGAGGATTTGGCTAATGTTTTTAATTTCTGGAGTTCCGGGCCTTCGCCGATTATTTTTAAAGGAATATTCAAACGGTTGAAAACCTTAACACCCAAGTCAAAACGTTTATAGTGAAGCAATCGCCCGACCATCAAAAAATAATTTTCGGTTTTACCGCGGGGTTCGGGATAGAAATTTTCTAAATTAACCGGCGGATAAACAATTTCCGAATCGCGCTGATAAAAATTTTTAATTTTTTGAGCCGTAAAGCGAGAATTAGCAATAAAAAAATTAACCTGCCGGCTGGTTTTTTTATCCCAATGCCTTAGAGCGGCGCGGATTGGCTTGGCTAGCGTTTTTAACGATGGAATTCGGAATAAATCCAAGCCTTCCAGGTAATTTTTTTCCCAAGCATAGCGAAGCGGCGTGTGGCAATAACAAATATGAAAAGCGTTTTTGAAATTAAAGCCTTTGGCGTAACCGGCGCTGGAAGAAATAATCAAATCATACGATCGGTCAAGTTTCAGATTGCTGCTGGCCAAAGGCAATAAAGGAATAAAAAACCGGTGATGATTTCTGACAATTCCAAAATCAAGAAAACTGGTTTTTTTGACCCGGTTGGCAAAATAGCCCCGGGTTTTCTTTTCATCGTAAAAAAGAGTGTAGATCGGGGCTTGGGGGAAAATTTCCGCTAAAACCGCCAGCACTTTTTCCGCTCCCCCGCATTGATTAAGATAATCATGAACGATAGCTACCCGCATCTAATTGATTATAAGCCATCGTTCTTAAATTTTAAACCGCGGTTGGATCAAAAAATAAAACAAGAATGGTTTTGACAATAATTTTTAAATCCAACCAGAAAGATTGGTTTTTCAGATAGTAGCTGTCCATAATTAATTCTTTAAGAAAAGGAAGGCTGGAAGCCCCGTTTGTTTGGGAGAGGCCGGTAACGCCGGCCTTGGCAAAAATCAGAGTTTTGAATTCCGGAGGATAAGCGGCTACTTCGCCGGGTTCGTGGGGCCGGGGGCCGACTAAAGAAAGCTCCCCTTTCAAGACATTGATTAATTGGGGAAATTCGTCAAGCCGGAATTTTCGGAGCAGTCGTCCCACTTTGGTAACCCGGGGATCGTTTTTAATTTTAAAAAAAGAACCGTCCCGCCGCTCGTTTAAACTCGCTAAAGTCGGTTTTAGCTTTTGGGCGTCTTTTATCATAGACCGGAATTTATAGACTTTAATTATCCGGCCCTGGCTTACTCTTTCCAATTTGATAATAGCCGGGCCCGGACTTTCTAATTTGATGGCTAAGACGATGAAAGGAACAAAAGGCGCTAAAATTAATAACCCAAGAAAAGCGCCGCTGATATCCATTATTTGTTTATAAATTTTTTCGCGGTTATTAACCATGGTACTTTTGTTACTCATCTCATTACAGAAAATGTCATGTAGGTTATGATTCGTCTAAAATTATCTTGTCTTTGAATTTTCCCCTTTCATCCGCTTTTTTGTTTTTGACTTTTTCTGCTTCATTTCGGTCAAACTTTTTGTAATCAGCTATCGCGTCTATCACTTCCAGTAAATCAGCAAATTCTTCGATACTTTCGTCATTTTCAAACTCCCCTATCTCTTCAATCAGCTTTTCTTTTAATTTCTGCCAATACTCCGCATCATCCGCAATATGCGTTATCGGATTTCCGCCTTTCTTGCGAATATATTCAGGAATTTTATCTCGGACTAATTTATTATATTTCATAATTGTTTACCGTGGTACTTCTGCTACTCATTCCACTATTATAGAAAATGTCATGCGAGTAAAAAATATTGACAAGCAATAGAATTTTGTGTTAGTATGATTACAGCCAATTTCGGCATACAGGAGGTGTCCTTTGAAATATCGCTTCGTATCAATTGAGTCATGTCCCGAAAACAAGTTCTATTCCATAATCACACTAGAGAGAGTCCCTGGTGTCGTTGGTAGACTTTTCGGTAGGAAATCAGAAACCGAGCGTTTTCGCGGTAGTTGTACAGTCTGGCATAGCCTGAAAAGTGGCTTGCGAGCAGGCCATACTGGGAACGCATGGCATGATTTAGCTACCGGCTCAACGCTCATGGAAGGCTTTCTCTCTAGCATTTGGAATGAGCTAAGAATCCAATCATCTGCCCCCGTCGCTTAAGACGGGGCTTTTTTTTATCATCTCTCATGACACTTTTTGTTTTTATTCACTATCCCATGCGACTATCTAAATAATTTTCTCCTGTTTTATAGCAGTGAATTCCCTGTCTGCACATTTCAAATATCGGTTCGGGTAATTTATCTATTCCATGCCAATCCCACGATTCGCATTTTTCTGGTTCTAAAACTTTTGGCTCCCCGCTTTTCCAATCAGCGATTAAGCCGATGTGTACATAGTGTTTGGGTGCGTATTTTGTCACATTCGACAAAAATTGGAATCTTATATTAGTAATCTCTATTCCGCATTCTTCTTTCGTTTCTCGTTTAGCGCAATCTTCAAATGACTCCATATATTCAAGATGTCCTCCCGGAAACGCATATTCTCCTTCCCCATGTGAACCTCTCCGTTTGCCAAGCAGAACTTTTCTATCTTTAATGATCATGATTCCGATACCCACTTTTGGCTTTTTGTCTTGCATATTTTAATTCCTACACCCCATGACACTTTTTATATTTTTTGCCGCTGCCGCACCAGCAGGGATCGTTGCGGTTTAGTTTTTTATCTGTCGTGGCGTTAGCGGAGGCGGGTGAAGAAAGTTTTTGTTCCGGAGAAGAAATGACGGGGTTGGCTAAAACCTTAGAAGTGATTTCCAAAGTTAAATTTCGGAAATTAGCCTGAAATTCTTTGAATAAACGATAGCTTTCCCGGCGATATTCCACGAGCGGTTCGTGTTGGCCGTAAGCCCGCAAACCGACCGCTTCCCGAAGGGATTCCAAATTTTCTAAATTTTCCATCCAAAGCAAGTCCATAATTCTTAATATTTGCTGGCCGAGGAAAGTTTCCGATTCCGGATTCAATTTTATTTTTTGCTCATCGCTTAAATCTTGAGCGGTAATTTCTTTCAAGGAAGATTGAAAATCGCCTTTTTCAACGGCAATTAAAATTTTTTGACGCTGGCCATAGATAAAACTTCGCTGTTTATTGAGAATATCGTCAAAATCAAGAAGATGGCGGCGGATGTCAAAATTAAATCCTTCAATTTTTGTCTGGGCCTGGTTGACGGCTTTGGAAACAAGGCCTGATTCTATGGGCACGTCGTCCGGCACTTTAAAAGCCTGCATTAAATTTTTGATTCTGTCGCCGCCGAAAATTTTTAGAAGGTCGTCTTCAAGCGATAAAAAAAACACGGAAGAACCGGGATCGCCTTGGCGGCCGGTTCGGCCCCGCAATTGATTGTCAATGCGGCGGGCTTCGTGTCTTTCCGTGCCGATTACGCAGAGTCCGCCCAAACTTTTGATTTTTTCGGCTTCTTGGTGGTCTGGCGGGTTGCCGCCCAGCACAATATCCACTCCCCGACCGGCTCGGTTGGTCGCCACAGTTACCGCTTTAAATTTTCCGGCTTGGGCGATTATAGAGCCTTCTCTTTCGTTGTTTTTGGCGTTTAAAACTTCGTGAAGAATGCCGTTATGGCTCAATAAACTTGAGAAGATTTCGTTTTGGTCGGTAGAGGGGGTTCCTATCAATAATGGCTGGCCTTGGGCATGGCGTTTTTTTATTTCTTCAATGACGGCTTGGTATTTTGCTTCACGAGTTTTGTAAATAACATCGGGATAGTCTTTGCGCGTCATCGGTTTATTCGGCGGGATGCTGATTGCTTCCAAATTATAAACCTTGTGGAATTCTTCGGCTGAAGTTTGCGCCGTGCCGGTCATTCCGGCGATTTTTTTATATAAACGGAAATAATTTTGAATGGTAATTTGGGCCAATGTTCGGGATTCCGATTGAACTATCACGCTTTTATCAGCCAGCCATTCTTTGGCTTCAATAGCCTGGTGAAGTCCGCCGGAATAACGGCGGCCGCGCATTAAATGGCCGGTGAATTCGTCAATAATGATCACCTCGCCGCCTTTAACAAGATAATGCTTGTCGCGGCGAAAAAGAACCTTGGCTTTCAATGATTCTTCAAGGAAATGAACCAGATAAAAATTTTCCGGTCCGTAAATATTTTGAAGTTTGAGTATTTTTTCAATTTTATCGATTCCTTCTTGGGTGATATTGGCGGACTTTTGTTTTTCGTCAACCAGATAATCTTCTTCCGGTTTGAGGCCCTCAACTATTCGGGCGAAAATTTTATAGTATTCGCTTGATTGGGCATCGGGCGAAGCGATAATCAAAGGAGTCCGGGCTTCGTCAATCAAGATACTGTCAATTTCGTCAATCACGGCGTAATTGAGCGGCCGCTGAACCTGGTCGGTTAATTTCAAACTTAAATTATCCCTTAAATAATCAAATCCGAATTCGTGGTTGGTGCCGTAAATAATATCGGCGAGGTAAGCCTCTTTTCGCGTTATCGGTTGAAGAAATTCCTGGACTACTTTGAAACCGCCCAAAGTATCCCGCTCTTTGTCAATGTTAATGCCCGGAGCGTTTGGCGTTTCAAGGGTGCTGGTTATCTTTAAATCAGAGTTGTAAATATAGGCGGATTCGTGCGTTAAACACCCGACAGACAACCCAAGCAAGTCATATACCTGCCCCATCCAAACCGCGTCTCGGCGGGCTAAATAATCATTGACCGTAATAATATGGACGCCACGGCCACTTAAAGCGTTTAAATAAACCGGCAGAGTCGCGGCCAGGGTTTTGCCTTCGCCGGTCAACATTTCGGCAATTTTTCCCTGATGTAAAACCAAACCGCCTATCAATTGAACATCAAAATGACGCTGGTTCAGCGTTCTTTTAGCGGCTTCTCTGACTAAACCAAAAGCCAGGCAAATTAAACTAAAGTCATTAAGTTTTTGTTCGTCTTCCCGAACCGTTTTTTTTAATTCGTTGCTTTTGTCTTTTAATCCTTGTTCCCCTAGTTTTTCCAGCTCCGGTTCCAATCGGTTGATTTCGGTTATGAAATTTTTATACCCCCCTCTTCCGTTTAAAAGTTTCTCTACGAGTTTTTTTATCATGAAAATTTTTTGTCATGCCAAGTTCAGCCCGTTTAAATTTTTCTTTTCCGGTCGGCTCTAAAGTCTTGAGAAAGTTCTTTGTATTTTACGATCTCCCGTTGTAATTCGTTTTTGACTTCATCAATGGCTATCCTGATATCGTTTTTTTCGGCAACGCCTCTTAAGACTTTTTTGGGCAACGTTAAATTGATTTCTGCCCGAAAAACGTCGCCTTGGTGGTGATGCCGAGTAGTCCGCGCGACTTCAACCTGGGCATTAAGATCCCCTTCCATTTCGTATTTTTTTAAAAATTTGGACAGCGAGCCGACTTTTTCTTCTATGTATTGATTGAGGGCCGGCGTTAAATCCAAATTTGAAGCTTTAATATTGATTTTCATACCCAGTAGTAGAAACTCGATAATTATTTAGAATAATTTGACCTTTTAATAATCATTGCTTTTTGTTTTTGCTCAGTTTTTTAGAAAACCCTGATTCGCCTTTGGCGAATCAAATCGAGTTTTCCCTGCCTGCCGGCAGGCAGGACTACTGGGCATAGTTTCATTATACCATAATCACTTCTTCTTCTAAAACAATTCTGAATTTTTTTTTAACTTTTTTTTTGGCTAAATCAATCAAAGCAGAAACGTTCTCGGCCTTGGCTTTGTTGAAATTAACGATGATGTTGGCTTGTTTTTCGGAGATTTTCGCTCCGCCGATTTTTTTGCCTTTTAATCCGCATTTTTCAATTAAATAAGCAACCGGAATTTTGTCGCCCTTAATCAGTTTTTCTAATTCCGGAAATTTTTTAACCAAAGGGTCGTTCTCGTAATTTACGCTTTTCAATTCATAATTTTTGAAGATACTGCCCGCCGAGGGATAAGGGGAAATTCTCTCCCGTCTTCTTTTTAAATATTCTTTTATCACGGCTAAGCTTTTTTTAGGATTTCCTTTTTTTAGCCGCAGTTCCGCCGAGAGGATAATATCCCGATTGGGTTTTTCGCCCGAGGCGGATTCGTTATGGGCGGAAAAAACACTGCCGCGATATTTGAATTCACATTGTTTATTGGAATAAGTTTTTATTTTAAAACTGTCGGGGTTAAAGACGACGATGTTTTTTACTATTTTTGAAAGAGAAGATCCGAAGGCTCCGCAATTACCGTGAACGGCGCCGCCAACGGTGCCGGGGATTTCAATCGCCCATTCCAATCCGGTTAAATTAGCCTTGATTGAAGCAATCACTAATCGGGCTAAACTGACTCCCGCTTCGCTGATGATTTTATTTTCTTGAATCTTGAATCCCGAACTTTTTATTTTAATGATTAAGCCGTTAAATCCTTTGTCGTTAACTAATAATTTAGTCCCCCCGCCTAAAATAAAAAACGGAATTTGTTTTTGTTTGGCTTCTTTGACCGCTTTTACCAGATCTTTAAAGTTTTTAGCTTCAAAAAAATATTTTGCCGGTCCGCCGATTTTAAAACTAGTATGGTTTTTGAGAAGAACATTTTTTTGAAACATAGCATATGGAAAAGGCAGGCCCCCACACCAATCAAGGATCTACCCCGTCTTATTGCGTTGCCTTTAGCAACCAATCCTTAATTGGTGTGGGGGCAGGTAGTGGTGACCTCCGTTTTTTGTTTTAGTTAGTGAGTGCTCATCTACCTGCCTTTTTCAGTATAACAGAAACAAAGAATTTGTGATATAATAATTTAAATAAATTTCTTGATTTTTTAATGATTAAAAAATTGAAAATTAATTCAAAAATAAATCATGCCCGCCGGTTGGCAAGCAAGCAAGCCGGCTTCACCCTCATTGAACTTCTCATTTACATGGCCGTCTTCGCCATCGCCG
>JBBTRS010000033.1:0-14838 GCA_038065115.1 Patescibacteria group bacterium | reverse complement strand
GGGTCTCGGCTGGTGATCAATGTCTGTGACATCGTCATCCTCCTTCTTTCTTTGAATTTGCCAGAGTCGCTCCGGCTAACGGCTTCCTCTGTATGAGATAGCGCAATAGGCGCAAAATTACTTACGCCCAGTGCGCTACCTCATAAATAAACTTTTTCAAAGAGCTAATCTTAATAATTAAGCATAGCAGATTTAAGCCATTATGTCAATCATTTGTAATGGTCCAATACCTTGGAAACACTATTCAATGGGCCGGAACGCCTTCGGATAACGGCCACCTGGAAAGATTCAATCGCGCTCTGCAAGAAGAATGTCTGGGTCGTATTCCGCGAAGCCTGAAGTCCTGGCAGAAAGAAATACCGGAATATTTCCGGTACTCCACGAAAGGCCACATCGGAATTTACGCCCAAATAAGCTTTTTCTCGGTTTTTGTCAGCTCTCCTGTTTTAAAAATTATTTCAGTTAATTCTTCCGGTTGGAACCAGAGCTTGATTTCCTCTTCGGCCCTTTTAACCGACTCGGAAGTATGAATGACATTTTCAAAAACTCCTGTTTTGCTGTTGATTCGCCCGTATCTGCCACGAATGCTGACATGGTCGGCTTCTTCGGGATTGGTCGCGCCGCAGATTTTCCTGATGCTATTTACGGCATTCGGGCCTTGATAGACCAAGGCTAAAACCCTTTTCGTGTGAAATTCTCCCATTAAATATTTAACCGCCGAAGGAAAGACCTTCGGTTTTCTTTCTTTTAAATCGCCGTAATGAAGCTCGGCTAATTTTTGGGGGACTTTCAGGATTTTCGCGCCGACAATTTTTAATTTTGTTTCCGAAAGAGCCGTCAAGATATTGCCGGTCAGACTTTTTATCAGTCCATCGGGTTTAATAATGACTAACGTTTGTTGGGCTTTGTTCGTACGCATAGAAAGTATTATACTGGAATATCAAAAATCGTCAAAGGACAGATTTTTTGTTAAAATACCTTGAATTGCGAAATTAGACTGCGAACAGCAAGCGAAAATATTTTCTTCAACCCGCCCGCGCCCTGTCCTTTTCGCGAAAGGGATAGGGCTGTGCTTCCGTTTGGGTTCCTGCCTGCCGGCAGGCAGGTCAGAAAAATCTTTCCGCTCGCCGTTATGATATAAGTATTTCGTAATTCAAGGTAAAATAAAGGCACTAATGAAAAAAGTTCATTTTTGGCATAAATGCATAGAATGCGGTTCGGTTTTAGAGCCGGATAGTTTTTTTTATACCTGCCCGAAATGCAAGGGCTTGCTTTTGGTTGAACGGGACGAAGAATGGATAGATAGCCATATCGGCGTCGGCAGGCAGGCCCAATTATTTTTTGACAACATTCGGTTTGGCATAGAGCGGGATAAATATCCCAACGGCAGCGGCGTTTTTATGTGGTTGCCTTTGATTTTGCCCGGTTTTCCGAAGGAATCAGCTATCTCTTTAAGAGAGGGATTTACCGATCTTTTTGAAATACCCGATTGGTTGAAACAAAAAATAGGGCTAAAAAATCTTTATATAAAAATGGAGGGTCAGTTGCCTTCGGAAAGTTTTAAGGACCGCGGGATGTCGGTGGCAATTTCCGAAGCCGTTCGTTTGCAGGAATTTTATCCCGAATTAAAAATTCGTTCCGTGGCATGCGCCAGCACCGGCGACACTTCGGCTTCGGCGGCTATTTACACCGCTTACGTTAAGGATAAATTGAAATGCCTTGTTTTTTTGCCTTACGAAAAAATTTCTTCGGGTCAGCTTTTTCAGGCGATAGCTCACGGAGCGATAGTTTTAAGCATTAAACACCCAGCCGGGTTTGACGGCTGCATGGAATTAATTCAAGAATATTGCGCCAGACACCCGGAAATTGTCTTGGTCAATTCTAAAAATGATCTTAGGATTGTCGGCCAAGAAACCATTGCTTTGGAAATTTGCCAGGATCTTCATTGGAAGGCGCCGGACTGGATAGCCGTTCCTTGCGGAAACGGCGGTAATTTGACCGCTTTGCTTATTTCTCTTTCGCGGATGAAAGAAAGAAAAATGATAAATTTTTTGCCTAATATTATCGTGGCTCAAACAGAAGGCGCTAATACGCTGGTTCGTTGGGCTAAAAGCGGATTTAAAGATTACAATCCCGGGTCTTTCCAAAACACCATTGCTTCGGCAATGAATATCCAAAATCCGGTAAGCTTTCCCCGAATTAAAGAATTGTATAAAAAATTTAAAATTGAATTTTTTGATACGACCGAAAACGATATTCAGAAAACGAGAACTTTATTTATGGGGGCGGGCGCTAATATTTGCCCGCAAACCGCCGTGGCGTTGGACGCGGTTTCGCAGGCAAGAAACAAGGGGATTGTTAAAGAAAATGATTTGGTGATTGCCATCGGCACGGCCAGCGGCATTAAATTTTCCGAGCTGGGCGAGAAGGGCCCCGTGGTTGTCAATGGCACGATTGAAGACATAGAAAAGACAGTCAAGTTTTACATGAAATGATTGAATTTAAAATTCTTAAAAAATCAAAAATCAGCCAAGCCAGGCTGGGGTTGTTGAAAACTGAAAATGGAATCGTGGAAACGCCGTGCCTGGCGCCGGTGGCCACGCAAGCCGTGGTAAAAACTTTAACCAGCGAAGAAGTTGAGCAAACCAAAACCCAGATTTTAATCTCTAATACTTTTCATTTGCATTTGAAACCCGGAGAGGAAATCGTTAAATCCGCCGGCGGGCTTCACCGGTTTATGAACTGGCCGAAGCCGATAATGACTGATTCCGGCGGTTTTCAGGTTTTTAGCTTGGGTTTTGGAAGAGATTTTGGCACCGGGAAAATTCTTAGAAAAAAACCCGATTTTCTTATTAAAAAAGGGCAACAGCCGAAACTTTTAAAAATTACGGAAGACGGCGTGTTTTTCACTTCGCCTCTTAATGGCCAAGAAATATTTTTAGGGCCGGAAGAATCAATTAAAATCCAGGAATCATTGGGAGCCGATATTATTTTTACTTTTGACGAATGCACTTCGCCGATTGCTGATTATGAATATACGAAAAAATCTCTTCAAAGGACTCATCGTTGGGCTAAGATTTGTTTGAAATCAAAAAAATCATCGCTTGCCGGCAGGCGGGGAAGTCAATCTCTGTTTGGAATTGTTCAGGGAGGAAAATTTAAAGATTTAAGAATTGAAAGCGCTAAATTTATCAGCTCTTTGCCTTTTGACGGGTTTGGAATTGGAGGCGAGTTTGGCGACGACAAAAAAATAATGGTTAAAATGATTGATTGGGTGATAAAGGAATTGCCCGAAGAAAAACCAAGGCATCTTTTGGGCATCGGGCGTTTGGAAGATATAGTTAAAATTATTAAAGCCGGAGTTGATACCTTTGACTGCATCGTGCCGACCCGATATGCCCGCCACGGAGTGGCTTTTACTTCCGAAGGCAAGTTTGATTTTGCCAAAATGAAATTATTAAAAGATAAAAATCAGCTGGATAAAAAATGTTCTTGTTTTGTTTGCCGGAATTATCGGCGGAATTACATCGCCCATCTTTTCCGAGCCGGCGAAATTACCGCTTTGAAGTTTTTGACTTTTCATAATCTTTATTTCTTTAACGCCGAAATAGCTAAAATTCGGGAGAAAATTAAAAAAGGAAAATTTTAAACCAACAAGCGAAAAATTGATTCCGGAATCAATCTGGTTTATCATCGCTTTGGACATATGGCAAAAACAAAAATCAAAAGATTACTCCGCGAAACCTACCTTCAGATGATAAAAAACAGCCCCAAGAGCCGACTGTTTCGCAATCTTTTCGTGACCGGCGGGAAGGGCGACAAGAGAGATGTTCTGGAAAATGGGCGCGATTCCTGCGCTTTTTTCGTGTCCTCCATCTTAAAAATATTTTCTTTGGTGGATTTTCCCCATGCGACGGTTAACGTCACCTTGAAGGATATGGCGAAAAACGGCTGGCGCGAAACCAAAAAATTAAAACCGGGCGATGTTTTGCTTTGGGAAGAAAAAAACGGGCATAAGCACATTGGATTTTACATTGGCGGCGACAAAGCCGTCAGCAACGCCTTTTTTTATTTTAAAAAAAGGGTTCCGGCGGTTCATCATTTTACTTACGGCAAAACCAGAAATAATCAGCCGAGACGCAAAATTGAAAAAATTTTCACTCATCCAGACATCAAATAACGAAAATGAAGTTCCAGACAAAAGAAATTGAGGTTCTTGAAAAGATTTTAAAAAAATTTTCATCTCTAAAACGGCGGAGCCGCGGGAAAGTCGTTTTAATGGATTATCGGGTTTTTTTGTTTTTATTGGATTTTGAAGAAAAGAAGCTGATAAAGAAAATTCAGAATCTTAATATCTCAAAATACGGCAAAAAAACGCCTTTTTACGGCATTAAACGCACTCCCGAAGATTTAGTTGCGGTCAGAGGACAGAAATACAAAAACAAAGGGATAATTCGTCATCTCCCCGTTTCTTTTTTACCCGGGGAAGTCTATGGAGCGTTTAAAAAAATGAATCAAGCCATTAAAAAGGAAACGGGGAAATCGTTTTTAATAAAGTCAGGATACCGTTCGCCGGCTTATCAGATGATTGTTTTTTTGGGTTATCTTGAAAAAAATTTTTGGAACATAAAAAAGACCATGAAAGGCGTTGCTTTGCCGGGTTATAGCGAACACGGCTGCCCGGGAAAGCAAGCCGTGGATTTTACCAGCATTGAAATTTTGAAAAAAAACAAAAGGGATTTTTCTCAAACCGAAGAATACCGATGGCTGAAAAAAAACGCAGCCAAGTTCGGATTTTATTTGTCGTTTCCCAAAGATAACAAACTCGGAGTTAAATTCGAGCCCTGGCACTGGCATTACGAATCATCGCCGGAACAATGTTCCGGAAAGCTTTTGACGATTAAATAATCATGCTATGAAAAACTACGCCAAGGTGGGCAATCGCCGAGGACGGCCGGCTTACAGAACGCCGTCTTCTTTTCGTTCCCGCCAATATTTAAAAGTGGTCAAAACAAAATTTATTTCTTTCGGAAGAAAAGGAAAAATAAAATAATCGCGGATGAAAAGTTAAGCGAAAAATTTATTGACATCTGTCCCAATCGGGATTTTAATTATAAATAATAAAAGAAATTAATTTAATTTTTTTAAAATCAATGAACGGCGTTAATAATTTAAACCAAATCGGGCAGCAACCAAAAAAATTTTTGTTTGTATCCTTGGAAAGCTTAAGCGGCGACTTGGCTTGGCAGTTAAGCAAAGAAGGCCACTTGGTTAAGGTCTATATAAAGGCTAAAGAAGACGCTGATGTTTATAACGGTTTTGTGGAAAAAGTGGATAATTGGGAATCTTACAAGGACTGGGCTGATATTATTATTTTTGACGACGTTGAATTCGGCGAAATTGCCGATAAATTGCGAAAGAACGGGAAACTGATTATTGGCGGGAGCGTTTATACCGACAAATTAGAAATGGATCGGGAATTCGGCCAGATGGAAATGAAAAGACACGGCATCAATATTTTGCCCCAGTGGCAATTTTCCAATTACGACCAAGCCATTGAATTTATCAAAAACAACCCCGACCGTTATGTGTTTAAACCCAGCGGCAATGTGCCTTCCAGCGGCAAAGGGCTTTCGTTTTTAGGGGAAGAAGATGACGGCAAGGATCTTCTGGTGCTTTTGGAGCAAAATAAAAATGTTTGGCAAAAAAAAGCCCCTGTTTTCCAGTTGCAAAAATATGCTTCCGGCGTTGAGGTGGCCACCGGCGCTTTTTTTAACGGCAAAGATTTTATTCTGCCTATCAATGTCAATTTTGAACATAAAAGGATTTTCCCCGGCGACATTGGTCCTTTCAGCGGCGAAATGGGCACTTTGATGTTTTGGAGCAAGCCCAACACCTTGTTTAAAATGACCCTGGAAAAAATGAAACCGGCTTTGGCGGAATCCGGCTATATCGGTTATGTTGATATAAATTGCATTGTTAACGGCAAAGGAATCTATCCCCTGGAATTCACTTGTCGTTTTGGTTATCCAACAATTCCTATTCAATTGGAAGGAATATCAATGCTGACCGGAGAATGGTTGTCAAAATTAGCGCGGGGCGAAACATTTGAATTAAAAACCAAGCGGGGATTTCAGGTTGGCGTTAGGATTCTAGTGCCGACTCATTTGTCGCGCAATAACAAGGATCTCGTGGAAATGTATCGGGACTTGCCGATTCTTTTTAAGAAACCCGGCAATTTGGAAGGCGTGCACATTGAAGATATAAAATTGGAAGAAGGAGTTTGGAGAATTGCCGGCGAATCCGGTTGCCTGTTAGTGATTACCGCTTCAGGCAGCACAGTCGCCGAGGCTCGAACCCAGGTTTATTCCCGGGTTAAAAATATAATGGCGCAAAATATGTTTTATCGCACTGATATTGGCCATAAATGGCCCAGCGACAGCGACAAATTGCAAACTTGGGGGTATTTGTATTAAATTCCGGGGAATTTGACAATTTCTTAATTATAGACACCGTGAGGCGGCTGGTCGAAAAAATGAAAATCGGTTTTTCGGAAAAAAGGCGGATTCAGGAAAAACTTCAATAAAATGTCTTTAGTAAAAACAAATTCAAAGCCGGTCATCGGTATTATCGGAGGCACCAGTCAATTCGGCCAATGGTTCAAGTCGTTTTTTGAAAATAACGACATGAAAGTTTTAATCGCTGGCCGGAAAACCAAATTAAAACCGGAAAAACTGGCCGCCACCGCCGATATCGTGATTGTTTCCGTCCCTTTGAGGGCGACTGCCGGAGTTATCAAAAAAATATCCAAATATATGCGCCCGGAGGCGCTTTTTGCGGATTTCACTTCGCTTAAGGAAAAATCCCTAAAGGAAATGATGAAAGCGAAATGTGGCGTTTTAGGCATTCATCCGCTTTTTGGGCCATTAGCACCCTCGGTTAAAAATCAACTGATTATTTTTTGCCAGGGCCGCCGGAATCACTGGGTTAATTACCTTAAAAATGTTTTCGAGAAAAACGGCGCCAAAGTTATTTTTACCACCGCTAAAAAACACGACCGGGAAATGGCGATAATTCAGGCCTTGACGCATTTCATCAATATCGTTCTGGCGCGGACCCTCCAGAAACAGAATCTTTCGGTTCTTGACGCCTACACTACGCCCGTTTTCCGGCTCCAGAGCATTTTGATGGGCCGGATTCTGGGGAGCAATCCCGAACTTTACGCCGAGCTGGAGATAGAGAATCCCTTTTTCCGGAAAATTTTGAAGGAATTTTTCTCGGAAAGCCGGCGTCTCGGTTCGGCGGTCAAAAGCCGGAATTACCGGGCATTCGTCAAATTATTCAGAGAAACAGCCGGCTTCATGGATAATTTCATTCCGGTGGCCCAACTGAAATCCACGGAGATTGTTTCTTTATTGGAGCATCAGCCGGTTGAAATCAAAAACCGGAAAATCAAACTCAATCTGAAAGGAACCAAAAAGACAAAACTCGCTTTTTTGGGGCCGGAAGGCACTTATTCCTACCAGGCGGCCGCCAATATTTTTCCAAAGACGGCTTTGGTTTCTTATCCGACCATCACCGAAATTTTTGAAGCCGTCAATAACAACGAGGTTAGTTTCGGCCTGGCACCGGCTGAGAATTCTTCCGAGGGTATTATCCAAGAGACTTTGAATAATCTTATTAATTTTCCGCTTTCGGTAATCGGTTCCTATGATTTGGATATTCATCATTGTTTGTTGGCAAGAACAAAAAATCCAGCCAAAATTAAAATAATCAAATCACACCTTCAGCCCTTGGCCCAGTGCCGGAACTGGTTGGCCAGGAATTTTCCTCACGCAATTTTAGAAAGCACTTCCAGTTCAACCCAGGCCATTCTTTCAACCAAAGATTCCACTGTTGCTTTCATCGCTAGTCATGAAGCGGCTAAAAAATATGGGTTAAAGGTTTTGGCCGAAAATATTGAAGATAAGAAACATAACACAACCCAATTTTATCTTTTATCAAAAGCCGAGCAGCCAGCGATAAGCCGGCAATTAAAAGTCCGCCGGACCCTGATTTTGATTGTGGTTTATGACCGGCCGGGGATTCTAAGAGACATTCTGGATTCTTTTGCCAATCGGAAAATTAATCTGACTAAGCTTCATTCCCGGCCCAGCGCGGTCGGCAAATGGAATTATTATTTCTTTTTAGAAGTTGAGAGCTTGCCGGAAAAAGAGAATTTAAAAGAGGCACTTAAAGAAATAAAAAACAATTGCGCTGTACTCAGAATTTTGGGCGTTTCCTAAAGTCATGCCAAAGGAATTGGAAAATTTGAGAAAAAAGATAGACAAAATTGATTCGGAAATTATACAAAAATTAGCCGAAAGGTTTTCTTTAGTTTCAAAAATCGCTAGATTCAAGATTAAAAACAATCTTCCAATTATTGACGGAAAAAGAGAGAAAGAGATTTTAAGAACAAAAAGAGATCTGGCAAAAGCAATGAAATTAGATGAACTAATGATTGAAAAAATATTTAAATTAATTATTGAGGAATCCCGTATTAAACAGAAAAATGATTATCAAGATTAATCCCGAAAATCCGGATAAAAAAGCCGTTGAAAAAGCCGCCGAAATCATCAAAAAAGGCGGGCTGGTGGTTTTCCCGACGGATACCGTTTACGGCCTTTTAGGGGACGCAAGAAATAAAAGAGCGGTTGGAAAAATTTTCAAAATCAAAAAACGACCCAAGACAAAACCTCTGGCTATTTTCGTCAAAGACATAAAAATGGCGGGGGAACACGCTTTTTTTAATGAAAAACAGGCAAAATTTCTGAAAAGAAATTGGCCGGGGGAGATAACCGTAATTTTGAAAGCGAAAAATAATCTACCGGAAGGATTGGCGGCTGAAAATAAAACCATTGGCATAAGGATTCCCGATTATAAACTGATAGATTCGCTTTTTGAAAAAATAAATTTTCCATTGGCCCAGACCTCGGCCAATATTTCGGGAAATCAGGCAACGACCAAAATTAAAGAAGTTTTGAAACAATTTACCGACAAAAAGACAATGCCGGATTTGATTGTAGACACCGGCGATTTGCCTGAAAATAAACCCTCAAAAATCATTGATTTAACGCGAGAAAAACCCCTGATTATCCGTTTCTGACATACCAACGACATAATAAAAGCAATTCATATGATTTTATCTATTCAGCACTTTCTGATAAAGAAGAAGCCGAAAAGACGGCCGAAGAGCTAATTCGCCAAAAATTGGCCGCCTGCGTCAATATTTTTCCGGCTGATTCGGTTTATTTTGAAGAAGGGAAAATCAAAAAAACCAAAGAAGCAGCCGCGATTATTAAAACCCGTAAGATTAATTTCAAAAAAGTTGAAAAATTCATTTCAAAAAATCACAGCTATAAAGTTCCTTGTATTGCCGGAATTCCCGTCAGAAAAGTGAACAAAAAATATTTTCATTGGCTGAAAGAAACTTTAAAATAGATTCAAAAGGAAGTTTTTCAAAAATAAAAGGACTGGGGTTTTAATTCCAGTCCTTTTTTGTTTCGGGAAAATTTAAATAAAATAAATCTTCCGTTTTTTCTAAAACAAGAACTTTCCGTTTTTCATAAGCATTTTGCCGTCCACATAGACGGTGGATTTTTTGATTACGCCGTCAAGGTGGCCATCGCTGTCCCAGTTAGCGCCGGTTTCGTCGGGGTAGGGGCTCCCGAAGGCGATGTGGATTCCGGGAAATTTTTCGTCCTGCAGTAAGTTCCCGATGAGTTTTTTCAAACCGGTGTTGGTGCCGATGCCAAACTCTCCTACTCTATTGCCGTTTTCGTTTTCAAAAATATACTCCAAAAACTCTTTTTTGAGAGCTTTGTTCTTGCAGCGAACGTTATCTGTTTTCACTCTGGAATTTTCCATTTTCACTACAAGTGGAGTATTTTCCAACGTCCCGAATTTTTTGTCAAAGTAATCACCGAGAACGCCATCAATAACAATCATTCCATTAACAAT
Source organism: Patescibacteria group bacterium (assembly GCA_038065115.1). Taxonomy (GTDB): domain Bacteria; phylum Patescibacteriota; class Minisyncoccia; order UBA6257; family MFKM01; genus MFKM01. The sequence goes on along the minus strand of JBBTRS010000033.1, from coordinate 4,839 downwards.
GATTGGGCTGGTGAAGACTTCGCCATCGGGCAGATTATACCAATCTTTCGGGGTCACATCTCCATCGTAAACCTTCCATTTTATACCGGAGCTGAATTCCGCCGTAAAATCGGTTCCTTTTGCCGTGGTCACTCTGATCCATGAGGCGTTTTTGACCTTTTCATAAACAAAGCGGCTAACCCGTTTGACCTCCTTGTAGTCGCTGCACATTCCGCTTTTCATAACTTCGGCGGTAATTCCGGACATATGAGCGTGTCGCAATTTTTTATTCGCGGCAACGACTTTCAGCATCGGATTGTCAAAAGTTCGTCCTTCGCCTTTGACATCTTGGGCAACATAGAAACTGGCATCGGCCTTGGCTAGGATTTTACCGATTTTTTTCGGAAAATTAAGCGGTCGTTTGCCAAAGTCTTCCATTACGAAAAAATAAACGTCTTTCGTAATGCAGGCGACAGCTCTTTTTATAGCCACGCCTATATTAGTCGTTGACTCGTCGGTTATGATAACTACTTTCTCTCCCTTCTTTATTTTTACACATTTAACAGCTTGCTTGGCGCCTTTCTCAATGCTTCCCATTCTGGCCTCCTTTCGTTCGGTTTTCTTCTTGTTTTATTTAATTATCAAGGTTCAGTTTTATCTGAAAGTATAATATAAAACATTACATTTGTCAAGCAAAAATGACAGGAACTCAGGGAGTGTTATAATGAAGCCATGATTGAAGAATATCATTTTGGTTTTATAAAAATTGACGGCAAGACTTATAATCATGACGTTTTGATTGGCTTGGATGACAAAGTTGGGCTTTGGTGGCGCAATCAAAGCCACCAGATTGAGAAAAGAGACATTGAAGATGTTTTAAATCAAAAACCGGAAGTGATTGTTATCGGCGCCGGAGAATTAGGCGCGGCTATGGTTAGCAAGGAAGCTCGCGAAGAAATAACGGCTAAGGGCATTGGATTGGTTGTTGAGCCGACAATGGAGGCGGTAAGAATTTTTAATGATTTAAAAAAGATTGTATCTGATGGCGGACAAGGCAAAAAAGTCGCGGGATTTTTTCATTTGACTTGTTAGATGATCATTTTTTTATGGGGGCCGGATTCTTACAGACGGCGGCAAAAAGAAAAAGAGTTGATAGATTCTTATCAGGGGAAACACCCGAATTTTGATTTTAAAAAAATTGATTTATCGGGAGATCCCGAAGACTATTCGGTTTTAAAAGATTTTTTAGGCCAGCAATCGCTTTTTGATAATTTTAAAATGGGTTTGGTCAGCGGGGTTTTTTCCGCCAAAGGCGGACCAGCCTCGGGCTGGGAAGTTGAAGCAAAAAAAATAAAACCAATCCTGAAAGAACAATTAATCAATGAAAACACGGTATTGGTGATATCGGAGGAAAAATCCGTTAAGGAGTTTGATTTCTTGCTGGAAAAGCCGGTTTATTGCCAGGAATTTAAAAAATTAAACGTCGAAGGACTGACTTTTTTTATTCGCAAGGAAGCGGAAAAACGGAATCTGAAATTTGCGCTGGAAGCCATGAAATATTTAATCCACTGGCAGGAACAAACCAATACCGACAGCTGGGCTTTAATTGGCGAATTAGACAAAATCGCTTTGGCGGATTTTCCGCAGCCGATTTCCGTAAAAAACTTAGAATCATTAATCACTTTTTCTTATCAAGAAAAGATTTTCAATTTGGTCGGTATTTTGGCTGGCCGTAACTCGTTGAATAAAAAAATGGTTGCCTTGGAGCAACTTTTGATTCAAAAAGAACCGGTGGCTTACGCTTTTAATTTGTTGAGCTATGGCGCTCCAGCCAGTCTTCTTTTGAAGTTGGCGGATTATGACGTCTCGGTTAAGTCAGGCGGCTTGGGCTATGAAGAAGTTTTGCTGGACTTGGCTTTGGCCAATAATTGAGCGAGACGAGATTTGATTCGGTCGGCTTTGCCTTTTTTAATGGTTTTTGATTTGGCGGTTTTATCCGCTAATTTGTAGACTTCGCTTAAATATTTCTTGGCCTCCTCCAGCTCTTGCGAGTTGACGGCCTTTTGATAGGCCTTGATGGCTTTTTTAAGACCGGTTTTCCTTTGAAGATTGTTTTTTTTCTTTCTTAAGCTTTGCCTTAAAGCTTTTTTAGCTGATTTGGTTCTAAGCATAATTTATTATTGATATAAATAATATTTTGGTATTTTATACCAGATTTTTAATCTCCGCAAGTATTTCCGGCGGAATGGGGTTTTTGGCCGGACTTTTCCCCGGATATCTCCAAGCGCTGATTATTTTCAGTTTTGCCTGCCTGCCTGCCGGTAGGCCATGCCTACCGGCAGGCAGGCATGGCCTGCCGGACAAACCGGCCTTTGGCGGGGAACTCTTCGTTTGGTACATCGCCCAAATTTCCTGATAATGTTTTTTGGAGCCAGCAACCTGCATACAGGCGATGGTATTGAGTGCTACGCCTTCCTCGATTCTATCGGGGTAATTGATTATTCTTTTTATTTTTTGTTCAGAAAGACCATAGAAAATGATTTTTCTGGCGGCGTGATTAGTCCATAAAAAGCGACCGGTGTTTTTGGGGGCTTTGAATCGCATAACGATATAATGTTATCATAACATCAACACCAATGATTCATTATTTATCCGGAAAAATAATCAGCCGGGGAGAAAATTTTGCTATTTTAGAAAATAACGGAATTGGATATAGGGTTTTTTTGACCAGCGAGGCCGTCAATAAATTGCCGGTCGCGGATTCAGCCGTTAAAATTTTTTGCCATCTATACATTCGCGATGAAACCGGCCTTGAGCTTTACGGTTTTCTGAAAGAGGAGGAATTGAATTTTTTCGGGCTGCTTATTTCCATCAGCGGCGTTGGCCCTAAAACCGCTTTAAATATTTTATCCGTAGACAGTTTAGAAAACTTAATGGCCGCTATTATTGAGAATCGGCCGGATTTGCTTACCCGGGCTTCGGGTATCGGCCAGAAAACGGCGGAGAGGGTTATCTTAGAGCTTAAGAGCAAGATTAAACTGAAAACCGCCAAAACTTTAACCGAGAAACTGGACTTAGACGCTGAAGTTGAAGAAGTCTTAGTCAGCTTGGGTTATTCGCGGCGGCAGGTGCGAGACGCTTTAACCAGAATATCTCCCGAAATCAAGAAAATTGAAGACCGCATCCGGGAAGCATTGCGTCATCTGGGCAGGCATTAGTATTATTAGAATATTTTTTGCAAAAAACGAGATACATCGGTAACACTCGATGCATCATGGAAGTTAAACTTCAATAGTTATTATTGTTTCCAACGATCGTCGGATATAATAGTAGTGAGAGTTTTTGGGAATATTATCCTAAGTCCAGTTAACTGGACTTAGGGGTTTTGAACTAAAAACAGAGCTTGACTTTTATTTGACACTTTGCTATAATTGTGGCGTTCTTTGAAAATTAGGAGAATGGTTCAGAAAGATAAAATACTCGTCTCATTTTGAGACGGACGCCAGCCCGAGCGATTCGGGTAATTTCAAACATAGGAGGTGTGCGATGAAAAGCATCGTAAGCCGAACCCTGTCGGTGCACAAGGAGCATGAAGTGCTCCTGAAGCTTGAAGCCGCAGGTCTCAACGACAAGCTCGCCCAAAAAATCATTGATTCCAAGGGCAACGAGCTCGCCACGAAAGTGGTAAGATTGATTCAAAATAAGGACCTTGAAATTTCAATAGGTCAGAAGCGTGCCCGTGAAATAATGGACAAGAACTTCTTCGGCATTGAAGAGGCCATCAAGTACTTTGGGGTTAATACGGCCCGCCAGCAACTCGCCGCACTTTCGGAGATTCCGTTCTCCGAGGCAGTGCTTAAAGAATTAAAGGATGCCCATATCCTCGTCGCGGTTTTTCCGCTGTCAATCCTTGACATCCGCGATAAAGTAGAGTGCAAGCTCTTTTGCAGCCACGAGGACGCTTGGTATGACAAGCAGGCGTTTGCGGAGGACAAAAATGAAGCATTCTGGCAGCTCGTTCGCAAAACTTCAGTGCCGAATTCGACCTCAAAAACCTGGGATGAACAGCAAACACTCCTTGGCAAGGATGACGAAACACCCAGCGCCCGTGTGATGACCTACGTTATTATTGGTCATTACCTCGCAACCGGCGAACGATTATTTGACAACATCTATGTGCGAACTTCCTCGTTTTCTTCGGATGGCCGCCACGTCGATGTGAGCAGCTTTGGCCGGGATGGTTTGGGCTTCAACGACTTCTGGGACGACAGCCCTAGAAGCGATATCGGTCTTGCCTCCGCCCGAAAAGTTCAGTCTCATTGAATTTTTGATTCTTGAGGATTGAATTTTTGACGCCCTCTGCGATATTTTGCAGAGGGCTTTTTCTTTTTGCCGTGAAATTTTGTATGATATAATCACTTGTTAATGTTGGATTTAGATAAAGAAGTTGAGACGGTTTTGGTTAATTTGGGCTATCCGCGGGGGCAAGTGAAAGAAGTTTTAAACAATCTTCCCGCTGAGATTAAAAAATTAGAAGACCGATTAAAAGAGGCCTTACGCCTTCTCGGTCGTCATTAGTATTAGTTATTAAGTCATTAAGTTATTATTATGCTTTTATCTATTTATCACTTTCTTTGGTCTTTATTGGGAGCAGTAATTTTCGGTTTTCCTTCAAACCGGATTTTTGTTTTGGGAGTAATCGGCACCAAAGGAAAATCAACAGTTCTGGAATTGATTAACGCTATTTTGGAAATGGCGGGTAAAAAAACCGCTTTGCTTTCTTCAATTCGGATTAAAATCGGAGAACAAAGCCGGAAAAATTATTCCGGCAACACGATGCCGGGCCGGGCATTTATCCAG
>JBBTRS010000032.1:0-3511 GCA_038065115.1 Patescibacteria group bacterium | reverse complement strand
GCAATCTGGATAAAATTCTGGAAGATTTGAGCGTTACCTTGGAAAAACAGCAGGAAATCAAGAGCCGTATTCAGGGAGTTTTGATTTATCCGGTTTTTCTTTTGGTGGCTTCGTTTTTGATTTTATTTTTTCTTGTCACTTTCGCTCTTCCGAAAATCACCGGTGTTTTCCAAGACAGCGGTTTCAAAGCGCCTTTGTTTTCAAGGATTGTTTTCGCCGCGGGGGCGTTTTTTGGGAAGTACGCTTTGCTTTTTGCCGCTATTTTAATCCTCGGAACGATAACCGCTTTTTATTTTTATAAAACCTCGCTTGTTTTTCGGCGTTTTATTTTTAATTTGATAAACCGCTTGCCTATTATTCGCGGCGTGATTACCGAAATAGCTTTACAGCGTTTTGCCTCAACCCTGGCTTCTTTAATCAAGGCCGGTTTGCCGTTCACCAAGGGGATAGAAATTACCGCCCAAGCCGTGGGCAACGAAGAATTAAAAGCGGCTCTTCTTAGGGTTTCTCAAGAAGGAATGGCCACCAAAGGGTTGAAAGTTAGCGAGGCTTTCAGGAGAGAACCGATTTTCCCCAGAGTAGTAGTCAATCTTATTTCTATTTCCGAAAAATCAGGCCACATTGAAGATGTTTTAATAACCCTTAGCGGTTTTTATGAAAAGGAAGCCGACACGGCAATAAAATTTATGGTTACCTTGCTTGAGCCGGCCCTTCTTATGGTCATGGGGGTTGTCGTCGGCGTTATCGCTCTGGCCATTATTGTTCCAATTTATCAATTGACCAGCAACTTCTAAACATAAATTATGGGAAGCGCAACATAAAAATATGGTTCCAGAAAAAGGATTCACCTTGATCGAGCTTTTAGTGACGGCTGCTATTTTGGCGGCGATCGCGGCTGTCGGCGGCATTAATTTATTTGGTTATTACATTCGTCAAAATTTAAAATTAACCGTTGAAGAAGTTACGGCTTTAATCAGGGACGCCCAAAACAGAACCCTGGTCGCGCAAGACGGCAATGCCGATGACCAAGGAGACCAATGGGGCGTTCATTTTGAAAATAAAACTTCCGCTCCGGATTTAGTAGAGCTTTTTTGTTGCGGTCAGAGCTACGCTTTGGGAACCGTCGTTAGCGCTTATAATTTGCGAATAGGCGTTGAATTAAATGATCCGATCGAAGGCAATTCCAAGGATATTGTTTTATCAAAATTAACCGGTTATCCGAATGCCCCCGCTTCCATTGAAATTGCTTTAAAAAACAATCCCGCCAATTCTTTTGTTATTACCATTAGCGAAATTGGACAAGTATTGCGTTCGCCGTTAGAATAAACATGATTCAAGATTCATGATTCAAGATTCAAGAAAAAACGGTCAAGCCTTAATAGAAGTTATTATCGGATTATTCATTGCCGGAATTTTAATAAGCGCGGCGACCGCGGCGATAGTATCGGTCTTGCGTTCCGGTCTGGAAACTAAAAATTTTCAAGTTGCTTCTTCTTTGGGCCAAGAATTAATAGATAATGCCAAAACGGTGGCCGAGGCTGATTGGCATAATGTTTACAGCTTAAGCAAAGGGCCGGATACTCAATATTACGTAACGACTTCGGGGACAGAGTTTGTTAATTCCGCTGGCTTTACCACGTCTGTCGTTGGCAATATCACTTACACCAAATTTTTTTCCATAGAAAATGTTAAGCGTTTAAACGGAATTATCAGCGCCGAACCTTCGGCCGTTGACGACCCTTCCACCCAAAAAATTGTCAGTCATATTCAGTGGCCCAGCGCCGGCCGGACATCAGAAGCTGTTTTGACTGTTTATTTGAGCCGTTGGCGCAATTCAATTTCTCGTCAAACCGATTGGTCTAGCGGAAGCGGCCAGGAGGGCCCGGTTTCCGAATTAAATAAAAAATTCTTTTCTTCCACGGACATTGATTATTCTTCAAACGCCGGGTCGTTAATTATTCAAGGGTTTTAAAAAGGCTGATTTTAGAGGAAAAAATAAAAATCAAAACATATTTTTTTGATTATTTTAAAAGCGCGAAAGCAAAACAAGAATGAATAAAAAACTATTTTTTTCAATTTCAATAGTTTTTGTTTTATCAGTCATTTTCTTTCCGAGGGGTTTCGCCGCGGCCGCCACTTATTATATGGCCGCTACCGGAAGCAATAGCAATACCGGCGCGGAGGCAGCTCCTTGGTTAACTTTGCAATATTCTATGGCGCGTATGGCCGGAGGCGATACTTTGATTATTGAAAACGGCACCTATACCGGTTACGCCAATACCATCACCAACACAGCCAATCCGCCGGAGGGCTTTGCGGGGAATTACACAATCATAAAAGCCAGGAATGACGGCGAAGTTTTTTTTGACGGGCAGGACACATATAACACATTCATGGCTTATATGTTTACAACGGCTGACCGTTATTGGCAATTTGAAGGAATCATCTGGGGGAGATCAATCGGCCCGGCTGTTTATTTTTCGCATTCCCGGTATGTAAAGTTTTTACGGTGCGGGGTTTATGACGGAGCAGACGGCAATAATTCCGGTTTTGTCGTTGGCGAGGGAAGTGATTATGTGCTGGTAGAAAATTGCTATTCTTGGGGTAGCGGCAGGTATAAATTTGAAGCATATCAATCCGATCACGTAATTTTCAGACAAGTTGTGGGACGATTAGACCAGGGAAATTTTGGCGGAGAGCCGATAGGGGGAATAGCGGTCTATTCAAGCGATGACGTGGAAGTGCAGAACAGTATTGTTATAGATTCCGACCAAGACGCTTCTTGGTCAAATGAATCATATCGGTCTGGTTCGTTTCTTTCGCCGTCTACGGATATGGATTCCAATAGAGTTGTTTTTGACAGATGCATCGGTCTTAATACTAAATTAGGGGGGTTTAACACTTCTGGTAATTCATGGTATCAATCACGAAATGTTGTTTTCAAGGATTGTGTTATGTGGGATTACGGCAGTTTTGCCGGCATGCGGCCGAATTATTTGAGAGCCAATGACTCTCAGATTTTAAATAGCACTTTCGGAAGTTCCTCTATCGGTTCGCCTAGTCATTACGGCGGAGGCACTGGCGATGTAATGAAAAATTCCCTTATTTACGGGCATACCCAAGCGCAAGTGGTAGGGGGTCTTATTGCTACGCAGAATTACAACTCTTACTACGGGAACAGGTTTAATAATAATTCAGGAGTAAATGACATAACCAATATCAACCCGATTTACAACGCTTCCACTAATCCTACGGGCGCCTTGAAGTATATCACCAGAATAGAAAGCGGAAGCAATCTTGCCGGACGGGGCGAAAACGGCGCGGATATTGGCGCGAATCTTAAAACCCTTATCGGAACTCCCGGCACCCTTTGGGGAGAGCCTGGTTATAATACCGATACCGGGGTTTCGATGTGGCCTTTTCCTAACGAAGATTTAATCAAAAGTAAAATGAAAGCGTATTCCGGAGGCGGAGTTTCCGGCAATCGCGGTTTCGCCGCGGACGGCAACGG
>JBBTRS010000031.1:0-19776 GCA_038065115.1 Patescibacteria group bacterium | reverse complement strand
TCACCGAAGCTGTCGTGGCGGAATTACCGGAAGAAAAGAAAGATAAAGCCATGGGACGCCCGCCGATGGGAATGGGAGAAGATTACTAGAAAATTAATAACTAAAAATAATTTACTATTGTAATTCCGCGATCGTGGAATTATAATAGTAAATAAAAATATGAATTCTTTAACCGTCAGTTCTATTGTTTTAGCGGTTTTAGTCTTATTCGTCACCTCTATTTACAACCGACTGGTCCAGTTGCGACTTAGAGCGAAAGAAGCTTTATCGGATATTGATGTTCAATTAAAACGCCGTTACGATTTAATTCCTAATTTAGTGGAAACGGTCAAGGGGTATCTAAAACACGAGCGGACGGTTTTGGAAAACGTCACCCAGGCCCGAACTCAAGCCGTCAACGCTACCGGCAATCCCCTGGAAAGAAACGACGCTGAAACCGCTCTCTCCGGCACCCTCAAAACCCTTTTCGCGGTGGCTGAAAATTATCCGGATTTAAAAGCCAATGCTAATTTTTTAGAACTACAAAGAGAACTGGCCGATACCGAAAATAAAATCCAAGCGGCTCGCCGATTCTATAACGGCAACACTCGGGATCTCAATACGGCCATTGAAGCTTTTCCGTCAAATATTATCGCCGGCCTTTTCGGCTTTAAAGCGGAAAAATTTTTTGAAACGGAAACACCGGCTGAAAAAGAACCGGTGAAGGTTAGTTTTTAACCGCTAGCCGCCAATTGCCGGCGGCTCGCCTAATTACAACCTTGTACTCCCAAAAAGATAAAAACATAAAAAAGACCTGGCTGTTGTTTGCGACTTTCCTGATCTTCATCATCGGCTTCGGCTGGGTTTTTTCACGAATTTACGCTAATCCTTCAATTTTGTATTTCGCGGTTATTTTCAGCGTTTTAATGAATGTTATTGCTTACTGGCATTCAGACAAAATCGTTTTGAAAATGACCCGCGCCGCTCCAATTGAAAAGAAAAACGCGCCGGAACTTTACAATATTGCTGAAAATTTGGCGATTACCGCCGGCTTGCCGATGCCGAAAATTTATTTAATCCGCGAAAAACAATTAAACGCTTTCGCCACCGGTCGCGATTCAAAACACGCCGTAATTGCCGTAACCGAAGGGCTTTTAGAAAAACTGGATAGAAGCGAACTTGAAAGTGTCATCAGCCACGAGTTATCCCACATCGGCAACCGAGATATGCTGTTATCAACGGTGATCGTGGTTTTGGTCGGTTTTATTTCCATTCTTTCCGATTTTTTTTTACGAATGAGTTTTTGGGGTGGCGGACGACGCAACAATCGCAAAAACGACGGACAAGCGCAAGCGATTTTTACATTGATCGGAATGATTTTAGCGGTTTTGGCTCCGATTGCCGCCGTTTTAATTCAGTTGGCAATTTCCCGAAAAAGAGAATTTTTGGCTGACGCTTCCGGCGCTCTCCTGACTCGTTATCCCGAGGGCCTGGCCCGGGCTTTAGAAAAAATCTCTTCCGACCCCACGCCAATGGCAACGGCCCATAACAGCACTTCCCACCTCTGGATTGACGACCCTTTCAAAGGCAAAAATCGCGTTTCTTGGTTTCATAAACTTTTTATGACTCACCCGCCGGTCCAAGAAAGAATAAAGGCTCTTAGAGAAATGTAAAAAATGCTAGAATATTAAAATGGAGAAGGAAGCTATCACTGAACTCAAAAATAAAATAAAAGAGTTAGAAAAGATAGTAAAACTTCAGGAGGCGGAAATTGAAAAAATATCGGCTTTGTCCGAACGAGATTCTCTGACCGAGCTTTATAATCGTCGGGGATTTATCAGAGAAGCCGAAAAATTCTTGGCGGAAGTTAGAGTTTCAATAAAAATAAAACAAAAACGTAAAATTCATTTCAGGGATTTTTCAATTATTTTTATTGATATTGACAAGCTAAAATCAATTAACGATAAGCTTGGTCATAAAGCTGGCGATCGCACCCTGAAATCCGCGGCCAACCTTTTTAAGCATTCAGTCCGGGATTTGGATATCGTCGCCCGCTGGGGAGGCGATGAATTTATCGTCGGTTTGGCGGGAGCCGATGAAGAAACGGCTTTTAAAACCGCTGAAAAATTAAGGAAAAAAATAAAAATCATAAAAATAGACGGCGAGAGCCTGACCGCCAGTTTCGGAGTCGTCAGTTATCACCACAAAAACATAACCAACCGCCTTTCTCCGGAATTTTCCGAAAAATACAAAAACAAAGAAAAGATTCTGGGCCAACTCTATGAATTGATTGAAAAAGCCGATATGACGATGTATGAAGCCAAAAAGAAAAAAGGCAGTGGCTCCATAGTCATTTACAACAACAAATCTATTATTTAGAATAATTCCCTATAAGTGATAGAATAGAGTCCAGGAGAAAAACATACCAAAGGAGGGTTCGCATTCCGCCCGAGGCGGACCAGCCTTGGGCTGGAGCGGTTCATAAATGTATTACGTATATATTTTACAAAGTAAAAAAACTGGGAAAATATACAAAGGCTGTACAAAAGATTTAAAAAACCGATTGAAAGAACATAATTCTGGACATACTCAATCAACAAAGGCAGATATACCATGGAAGCTCATTTATTGTGAAATATTTACGAATAAAACCGACGCACGAAGAGAAGAATTATTTTTAAAAACAGGGAAAGGAAGAGAAAGAATAAAATATCTTTTACAAAATACGATTGGAGGGTTCGCATAGCGGTCTATTGCGTTCGCTTGGAAAGCGAATATACCGAAAGGTATCACAGGTTCAAATCCTGTACCCTCCGCATTTCTGATTTACGCCTGCCTGTCGGTAGGCAGGGTGCGCCCGATTTTTTCTTCTAAAAGGATGAGGACATTTTTCTGCGGGTCTCTGCCGATAATGTTCGGCAGGTGGCGGGGCGGTTCAGTCCTCGTCTGGATGTTCGTCAAAGTAGGTTCGGATTTTAACCAAAAGGTACCGCCAAGCGACAAAAGATAGGAGCAAGAGGAAGCGTGTCTTTTTAAGTCGAGTCACTATTATAATATTGGAGAAACTAACAATACCGTTCGACGCGGAAACGAACTCCGAATTCAATTATCGGAAAAAATGGACTTAATCCATTCAGTAAAATAAATGATCTATGCGGTATAGAGACATATTGACACAAGTGTTTTGAATCAAAACGAATGCAGGGCGAATGGCTTGATCTAAATTCTACCGACATAAAGGCATTTGAGCGTTGGAGAGAAATTGTTTAAACCAAAAATATGAGAGGTTTTTTAACACAAATTAAAAAAGGATTGGATGAGAATTTATACCTTCTTTCTCTTTTTTCAGCGCTAGCTATCCCTGATTTATGCGGTGCTATAAGCTCAGAAAATGGAAAAGCGAGCAAAGAAAAATATAAAGCGTGGTTTGATAATTATGTTGCGCCAAAATATAACAGTTTTTTGAGTGGAGAAGATTGTTATTTTTTTCGTTGCTCGTTATTACATCAAGGTAGCTCGCAACATTCCAAAAGTGATTATAAAAGAGTGCTTTTTGTAGAACCCTCGACGACGACAAGCGTTTTTCACAATAACATTGCGAATGGCGCCTTGAATATTGACGTCGGAATATTTTGTAATGATCTTATTTCTGGCGCAAAAAAATGGCTAAGTGAAAACGAAGAAACGGCATTATATAAAAAAAATTACGATAAATTTATGAGGCGATACCCGAATGGATTGAGTCCCTATATTGTCGGCGTTCCAGTGATTAGCTAGAATATAATCTGCCACCAAAGAAAAACTTGAAATCAAAAAATCATGATCAAATACAAACACACTCAAATTGGCTACCTAGTGCTGGTTATTATCCTGGCCGTGCTGGCGTTTTTCGCATGGGTTTATATTACGGGTTCGGCCGAGCCTGACTCAGCCGACTCCGGCTCAAATTTTGTCATTACTTCCATAATGGCATTAATTCTGTTTATTCTTGCATCGCTTGCAACGCTAACAGTGTCCATTGACGAAAACTATCTTCAGATCAAATTTGGCTATGGAATTTTCGCCAGGGTGTTTCCACTTAATCAGATAGTTTCGGTTCAATCAGTAAGGAATCACTGGTACTACGGATGGGGAGTGAAAGTCTGGTTCTGGCCGTATATGTGGATTTATAATGTTTCCGGTTTTGACGCAGTTGAGATAATTATGAAAAACGGAAAAATTTATCGTATAGGGACAGACACACCCGGCGAATTAGAAGCCGCAATTAAGCAAGTTATAAACACCTAATTAGTAAATAGAATTTGCCGCCAATCCCTGCCTGCCGATAAGCACGGATATTTTCAAATACGCACCGCCAATTTTCAAAATTCGGATTTTTTACAAAAAATTGTTTTGGGTTTTCGCTTAAATTAGCGAAAATTGTTTAGAAACAAGCTCTTGGGTTATCCACAGCAAGAATTGACTTGCCGGTACAACGTGAATTATAATTCACGTATGAGAGACAAATGCCATTCGTTTTTTGAAACCTTGGGAACCCGGCTGAAAATAGACATAATTCTCAAACTTAAAGAAAGACCGTTAAGGGTGACTGATTTGTCGGAAAAATTGAACCAAGAAAGAAGCAAGGTTTCACACGCCTTAATTTCTCTGCTTGACTGCGGGTTTGTCAATATTAGGAAAGACGGCAAAAAAAGAATATATTATTTGAATAAAAATACGATTTTACCCCTGTTAAATCTGGTTGAAAAACATACTAAAAAATATTGCGAGGTTTGTAAAAAAACAAAATAACAAAAACGATATGGACAACAAAATAACAAAAACAATGACTCTGGGAGAAGTAATCGCGAAATATCCGAAATCAGTTGATGTGTTTATGAAATACGGACTGCATTGCATTGGCTGTTCCGTCGCGACCTGGGAAACCGTGGAACAAGGAGCGAAAGCCCACGGCATAGACGGCAAGAAACTGGAGGATTTATTAGAAGAACTGAATAAAATATAAGAAATATGAAAAAATCAGTTGAAACTTTGGATTTAAGAAACTTGCCCCCGTTTGAAAGACATTCAAAAATATGGGCTATGTGGAATGGCCTTAAAGAAGGAGAAACGCTTAGAATAATCAATGACCACGAACCAAGGCCGTTATATTATCAATTTGAAGCCGAATCCAAGGGACAATTTGAATGGAGTTATGAACAGCAGGGCCCCAAGAACTGGATTTTTGCCATAAAGAAAAAATCGGGCGAAATTGACAGGAAACAGGAAATAAAAAACCTGATAAAACAATTAAAAACAAAAAAAGACGCCGGCCGACTGAAAGAAAAGGCGAAAGATATTCTCAAAAACATTTCGCCAACCGACCTCGGGCTTATAGAACAAGAAATGATTGAAGAAGGCGCGACGCGCAAAGAAATGAGAAAGCTGTGCGATGTCCATTTGGAAGTTATGAAGGATAATTTGGGAAAACCGGAAATGAACCTGAAACCCGGCCATCCTCTGCGCACCCTGATGGAAGAGCATAAAATGATTCTTGATTTTGTAGAAAAATTAAAAGAAATTGTCAAAAAAATAAAAACCGCGAAAAATTTCAACAGAATTTCCGAAGAATTGAAAACACTGGAACACATCGCGGAGCATTTAGTGGAAGCCGACAAACATCACCAAAGAGAAGAAGAGGTCTTGTTTCCGATGCTTGAGAAATTCGGAGTCACCGAACCTCCGGAAATTATGAGAGAAGAACACAAAGAACTGAAACCGAAAAAAAAGGAACTGTACGGAATCATAAAAGAATACGGAAAAATGCCATTTTCGGAATTTATAAAAAAGGCCGGGAAAATTGAAAAATATCTGGCGGAAGAATTGCCGAATCACATATACAAAGAAGACAATATTCTTTATCCGATGGCTAATCAAGTTATACCGGAAAAAGAATGGCCAAAGATAAAAAAAGAATGCGATAAAATCGGCTATTGCTGTTTTACGCCGGAACGCTAAAACGCGAATAACGAATAAATTAAAAAATGAATGACAACCCAACCGATATCTTAAAAAAAGAACACGAAAAAGTCCTGGAAATACTTAACCGGCTGGAAACCGGCATAGAAAACAGGGACGCGGAATTACTGACGGAAAATATATCCATACTGGAAAAAGAATTTGATAAACATTCTTTAAACAAAGAAGAAAAAGCGTTGTTTCTGGAAATAGAAAAAATCATTCCCCGGGAAGACGGACCAACGGGAGTGATGGTAATGGAACACAAAGAGCTAACTGAACTTATAAAAAGCTTCAAAGATGTTTTGGGAATCAATGATTTTGAAAAATTGAATGAAATCGGAAAAAACATATTTTCTATTCTTCGGCCGCACATAGATAAAGAAAACAGCATGCTGTTTATGATAGCCGATATGCACCTTGACGATGAACAGAAAAAAACAATTACGGAAAAATTCAAAGAAATTGATTTAGTGAATCGCGATTAGGATATTATCAAACGATTAATGCTTCTCTACGCCTTTAATCGCCAAATGAAAGCATTTTTAAAGCCTTTTCGCGCTGATAATTTATTTTTTTAGAAAAACAAGCTAATCGCGCGTTAGCAATGAAAACATCTTGTTTAGCGTCATTTTTCCTGTGTTTTTGCTCTCTAGTGCCGAGTTTTTCCGAGCGAACCTTCATTTGTTGACAAAATAAGATGTTCTATGCTATAATATACATTATCCCATAAATGGGGATTTTTTATTTCAAGAAATCATATGAATAAACAATACAAAAATACGCGTGATAACAAGTTCTTGGCGGCAATGGTCTTGTTCAATTTAACGCCTAGCCTTATTTTCCCTAATTTATCGTTTAAGGTTAAAGACTTAATCAAGGTCAATTTATTCAATAAAACCGAAGCCGCTCCGATAGTGGAAGCCCCAACGAACCCGATTCCCGAAATTGAACCGGAAATCAAATTAACGATAATAACCGCCTACTCCAGCACGCCCGATCAAACCGATTCTACGCCATTTATCACCGCTTCGGGTTCTTATGTTGAAGATGGCATCGTCGCCGCTAATTTCTTGGCATTCAATACCAAAATCAGGTTTCCGGATCTTTACGGCGAGAAAATTTTCATCGTCAAAGACCGAATGGCCAAAAAAAACAGCCATAAAGTTGATATTTGGTTTCCAACCCGAGAAGAAGCCGAACGATTCGGCGTTAAAAAAACCAGAGTGGAAATCGTAGAAGACCAAAAACTAATAAATTAATGACGTCGGACGTCATTAATTTATTAGTTTTTACATAAAGGCTGTTTTCAGCGCTTCTCCGCATTGGCAATCGCTCGGCTTAAACATTTTTTCAATCATTTTAAAAATAACTTTTCTTATTTTTTCGTTATTTTCATTGAAAACCTTGATTACCTCTTCGGTGGTAACCGGTTTAATATCCGACATTCCTTCCAAACCGGCATCAAAGTCGGTGATTAAAGAAATATTCGCGTAACAAATTTCCGCTTCCCGGGCTAAAATCGCTTCCGGGTATTGAGTCATATTAATAACTTCCCAGCCGTGAGAAGAAAACCAGCGGGATTCGGCGGTTGTGGAAAAACGGGGGCCGTTGATAACCACTACCGCGCCTTTATCATGGGTTGTTATTCCCAGCTCTCGACAACAAGCAATCGCTAATTTCCTTAATTCCGGACAATAAGGATGGGCGCTGGAAATATGGGCTACTTTCGGGCCGTCAAAAAACGTGTCTTCCCGGCCCCACGTTCTGTCTATAAATTGGTCGCAGACGACAAAATCACCCGGTTTGATGCCAGGCTGAAGACTGCCGGCGGCCGAAGGGCCGATAATTCTTTCCACGCCCAATTCTTTAAAAGCCCAAATATTGGCTCGGTAAGGGATTTTGTGCGGAGGATACTGATGTTTTTCGCCGTGTCTGGGCAAAAAAGCGATTTTTTGGCCGGCGTATTCCCCTATCGTAATCTTGGCTGAAGGTTTGCCGTAAGGAGTATCTATTTCTATCGCTTCGGCTTTTTCCAAAAGATTATAAAATCCCGAACCTCCAAAAACGCCAATTTTTATTTTTTCCATATTTTAAATAATTTTAATTATGAATTCCGCGGTCGCCTTGAAGAATATCCCGCAGTCCCGACGGGCTCGGTTTCCGTGAAGCGGAGTTTGGACGCCGAGGGAAAAGACCTGCCTGCCGGCAGGCAGGAAATTTTGCCGCTGGAGCAAAATTATTCTGGTTCTGAAAGGCGACTGCGGAATTCATATCAATATTGAATTAAAGAAAAGACATTATATTTCGCCAATTTTTCTTTCCCTTTTAAAAATGTTAAATCTATCAAGAATCCAAAACCGACAATATCGCCGGCCAAAGATTCAACTAAATCGGCCGTTGCCTTGGCGGTGCCGCCGGTGGCTAAAACATCGTCAATAATTACCACCTTTTCTTTCGGTTGAATCGCGTCTTTGTGCATCTCAATAATATTACTGCCGTATTCCAATTCGTATTCGCGGGCGATGGTTTCGTGGGGCAGTTTTCCTTTCTTCCGAACAATGGCCACGCCAACTCCTAACTTATAAGCCACCGCCGAGGCCAATAAAAAACCGCGGGCGTCTATGCCCACCACCTTTTTAACTTCTTTATCCGCGAAAAATCCAGCCAGCCGATCAACGATAAACTTAAAACAATCGGCATCTTCCAAAAGCGGGGTAATGTCTTTAAAACCGACCCCTTTTTGAGGCCAATCGGGAATTTCTCTTATTTTTGCCTTTAAATTGACTGCGTCCATAACTCTAAAAAATATTAAACAATTTTAAAACATTTTTCAACCCGGGTTGATTTATGCCAATTTGGAGGCTAAAATTCACTTACAATGCTTACTCCCTTAGAAGAAATTAAAGAGAAAATCAATATTGTTGATTTTATCAAATCTTATATCACGCTTTATCCGGCCGGCAAAAACTTCAAAGCCCCCTGCCCGTTTCACCAGGAAAAGACCCCTTCGTTTATTGTTTCGCCGGAACGCCAAATCTGGCACTGTTTCGGCTCTTGCGGCGAAGGCGGAGACGTTATTAAGTTCTTGATGAAGTATGAGAATCTGGAGTTTTACGAAGCCTTGCGGGTTTTAGCCGAAAAAGCCGGCATAGAATTAAAACGTCTCAATATTCAAGATCAAAAAGAATTTAGCATTCTCTACGAACTTAACGAAAAAGCCAAAAATTTTTTCAAAGAACAGTTGGTTAAATCGCCAGTGGTTTTGGAATATCTGAAAAAACGCGCTCTTTCGCAAAACACCATTGAAGAATTTGAAATCGGGTTTGCTCCCGGCGGAGAATCATTGGTTTTATATCTGATAAATCTTGGTTATAATATTAACGATGTCGTTAAAGCCGGATTGGCGATTAAAACCGAGAGAGGCAGTCATCTGGACAGATTTCGCGGCCGCGTAATGTTTCCTATTTGCAACAATTTTGGCAAGGTTATCGCTTTTAGCGGCCGAATTTTGCCATCGCTGGAAAACTCCGAAACCGGCAAATACGTCAATAGCCCGGAAACACCGCTCTTTAATAAATCCCGAGTCCTCTACGGATTCCATAAAAGCAAATCGGAAATCAGCCATTCTCAAACCGCTTTTTTGGTTGAAGGCCAAATGGATTTCTTAATGAGCTGGCAATCAGGCATTAAAAACGCGGTTGCCACCTCCGGAACCGCTTTAAGCCAAGATCAGTTGAAAAATTTAAAAAGATTGGCCGATAACATAATCGTCAGTTTTGACAAAGACGAAGCTGGCGTTAAAGCCATGGAACGCGGTCTTAGTCTTTTTAGCAATCTTGATTTTAACGTCAAGGTTCTTGATTTAAACGGCTACAAAGATCCGGCGGAAGCGGCTGAAAAAAATCCGGATTATCTTAAAACAGCTATGGACCGAGCTCAACCGGCCTTTGTCTGTCTTTTTAATTTCTATCTGAAAGACGGCTTGGATTGGCCATCAAAAAAACGCAACGTTCGCCACCTGCTCGCCCATATTAAAACCATCAAAAGCGCCATTGAGCAATCCCACTGGTTAAAAGAACTGTCATTGAAATCCAATATTGAAGAAAAAATCCTGGCCTACGAGCTAAATACCATCCAAATTAAACCAAGCTCTTCAACCGGCGTTGAAGAATTGGCAAGCAAAGAAACAGCAAAACCGCCGCGATTGGATTTGCTTTGCCAAAAACTTATGTCTTTGGCCTTGTCAAAACCGGAATTTCTTCCCGTTGTTGCCCAAAGTCGCGATTATTTTCCGCCCAACTGGCAAAAACTTTTAGACAACCCTTTGTTGCTGCAAAAAGACGGAGGGCAAAATGAAATAGTTTCTTTTTTAGACCTCCGCTCCGCTTATGAATTTTCCGATTTTGACGATCCAACCCTGAAAAAAGAACTTCAAGAATTGATTAAGCAATTAAAAATTGAATTCCGTAAAAATCAGAACCGCCAATTACAGGAAGAAATAAGGTCGGCCCAAAAAAATGACGATAAAAATATCTTAGACAATCTTTTAAGAAAATTTCAAGCTAATTTCCAAGAAATCAATAATTTGAAAAACAATAAATAATTCTTAAAATCGGTTCAGGATTATAATAAATTCATCAAACTATGAAAAAAATAAAAATAATAAAAAAAACAAAAAAAGGAAAATCAAAACCGCGTCTTCGTTCCAAACCCAACCATTCACCAGCCAAGCCTGTTAACGAAATGCCGGAACTAAAAGGCAAAGAAAAACAAAAAATAGACAAACTGATTAAAAACGGCCGCGGCAAAAAATACGTTACTGATTTAGAAATCCTTTATTTTTTCCCGAATATTGAAAACAATGTTCCCCTTTTGGAAAAAATCTATGATATTTTAGAAAAAAATAAAATCGGGGTTATTGAAACCGAACAGTTGATTAAAACGCCCGAGGAACCCGAAGAAAAAAAGCCCAAAAAAATGAGCTCGGTTCTTCAAGAAACCCTGCCCGATGCCGTCCAAATGTATCTTAAAGAAATCGGGAGAACGCCCCTTTTAACCCAACAAGAAGAAGTTATTCTGGCCAAGAAAAAAGAAAAAAAAGACGAAAAGGCCAGACAGCAATTAATGAAAGCCAATCTTCGCTTGGTTGTTTCTATTGCCAAAAAATATGTCAACCGCAGTCCCAACTTAGGTATCCTGGACCTTATTCAAGAAGGCAATATCGGGCTTTCGCGGGCGGTGGATAAGTTTGATTACCGCCGGGGTTTCAAATTTTCAACCTATGCCACCTGGTGGATTCGCCAGGCTATCACTAGAGCCTTGGCTGATCAATCGCGAACCATTCGCATTCCTGTTCATATGGTGGAAACTATTTCCAAATACACGCAAATCAAACGGAAATTAACCCAGGAATTGGGACGGCTGCCTTTAGCCGAAGAGATCGCCAACGAAATGGGCAGTGACGTGAGCAAAATTAATTACATCCAAAAAATTTCCCAAGAGGTTATTTCCCTGGAAACTCCTCTTGATGAAAGCGGAAACGAAGGCGGCACTTTGTCTGATTTTATCAAAGACGACCAAAGCCTCACTCCCGAACAATTAGCCAGCCAAACTCTGTTAAGAAATCAACTTAAAAAAATTATCAGCGACCTGTCGCCCAGAGAGCAAAAAATTCTAAGCATGCGTTTCGGACTGGAAGACAATGTTACCCACACCCTTGATGAGGTGGGCAAAGAATTCGGGGTTACCCGGGAACGCATCAGGCAGATTGAAGCCAAGGCCCTGGAAAGAATCAGGCAACACGACGAAATCGGAAAATTGGACGGTTACTAAAATTAGCCACTAGTGAATAAGCCAAAGACGGGCAGGGACGTTTTCTCTAATAAGTTTGATGTCGGCAATCTAAACAAAATGGATTCGAAAGAAATCAGAGAATTATTTTTAGGATTTTTCAAACAAAAAGGGCATGTAATAGTCCCCTCTTCTTCTTTGGTTTCCGAAGACCCGTCCGTGCTTTTTACGACGGCTGGCATGCAACAATTTAAACCGTATTATCTCGGCGAAGAATCTCCTTACGGCAAAAACGCGGTTTCAATTCAAAAATGCTTCCGCACCTCCGACATTGATTCGGTGGGCGACGAATCGCATCTCACTTTTTTTGAAATGCTCGGCAACTTTTCTTTTGGAGGCTATTTCAAAGAAAAAGCCATTGAATACGCTTACGAATTTATTACCAAAGAACTTAAATTAAAAATTGGATATGTCAGTGTTTTTGGCGGCGACAAAGAAAACGACATCCCGCCGGATGAAGAATCGGAAAAAATCTGGAAAAAAACGGACAAGAATATTGAAATAAAAAAAGCGGACAAGAATGATAATTTTTGGGGGCCAACCGGCGACGAAGGACCTTGCGGGCCGACTACGGAAATTTATATCAACGGGATCGAGGTTTGGAATATCGTCTTCAATGAATATTACAAAAACAAAGAAGGACTATTTTCAAAATTAAAAACGCCGGGCGTGGACACCGGAATGGGGCTGGAACGCCTGGCAATGGTTGTTCAAAACAAACCGACGATTTTTGAGACGGATTTGTTTGAGCCGATTATTAAGCGGATTTATCCCGATCTTCCGGAAAGAACCAAAAGAATTATCGCCGACCATATACGCGGCATTGCTTTTTTGATTTCAGACGGCATTCGTCCGTCTAATAAAGACGCGGGATATGTTTTAAGGCGTTTGTTGCGGCGCATCATAACTTATGCTTATCGGGAAAATATCGGCGAGCCACCGGAGAATCTATTGCAAACAGCGGTTGCCGAATACGGACAGCTTTACGCGCTGGACGAGAAAACTATAAAAGCGGTTTATGATGAGGAATACCGGAAATTTATAGAAACCATCGCTACAGCCGAAAAAGAATTATCCAAAATCATAGAAAGATATGCCGGTGAAAAAGATTACGCGTTTTTGGCTCAAAAAGTGTTTAATTTATATCAAAGCCAGGGGCTGCCTATTGAAGCCGTATTGGATGAGTTTGACAAAAAAGGGCTGGAAATAGATATCTTTGAATTCAGGCGAGACTTTGACGAAGAATTCAAAAAACACCAAGAAATTTCCCGGGCCGGTCTGGCTCAAAAATTCGGCGGTCACGGCTTAAAAGAAAACGGCGAAGTTATCGGCGCAACCGAAACGGAAAAACTAAAAATAGCCAAACTCCACACCGCCACTCACCTTCTCCACCAAGCCCTTTTTGGCTTATTCGGAAACCAAATAAAACAAATGGGCTCTGACATTAACTCGGAGCGCCTGCGTTTTGATTTTCCTTTTGAAAGAAAACTAACCGCGGAAGAAATTGCCAAATTAGAAGAAGTGGTTAATCAAAGAATTCAAGAGAAATTACCTGTTAAAATTGAAGAAAAAACCAAAGAAGAAGCCATTGCCGAAGGAGCCATGGCCTTCTTTAAAGCCAAATATCCCGACAAGGTTAAAGTGTATTCCATCGGCGATTACAGCAAAGAAATCTGCAACGGCCCTCACATCGAAAATACCGCCGAAATCGGCCGGTTTAAAATTCTCAAAGAAGAATCAGTCGGCGCCGGCGTCAGACGAATTAAAGCGATAATTGAATAAACCTCAAAAAAACTATCATAAAATTATCTTTAATATTATAATAAATAAAAGCGGTTTAACTCTTTGAATATGGAAAATTTGATAAAAAACACCTAAACAAGATTATGGCGGAAAACAAAATTTCTTTTTTAAAACAAGAAATAGAAAAGGAAATAGAAAAAGGCGATGTGGCGTCTATCATCAAGTTGGTTGACCTTGCGTTGGAATATGCTTTCCTTAGCCGGACTTCCGATATTCACATTGATCCCGAATCGGGAAAATTGATTATGCGTCTTAGAATTGACGGCGTTTTAAGAGATTCTTTTGTTTTTCCCAAAGAACTCCAGCCGGAAATAATTGCCAGAATCAAAGTGTTGTCCGGCTTAAGAACCGACGAACACCAGGCGGCTCAAGACGGGCGTTTCCGAACAACCATCGCCGATGTCGGCTACGTGGATGTCAGGGTTTCCATAGTGCCAACCTATGACGGCGAAAACGCCATCCTGCGGCTTCTAAGCGAACGAACGAAGATTATTGCCCTGGAAGACCTGGATCTGAACGAATCAGACCTGTCTCGCTTGAAAAAAGCCATCAGAAGACCATACGGAATGATTCTAGCCACCGGCCCTACGGGTTCAGGCAAAACAACCACCCTCTATACCGTTATTAGGGCTTTAAACACCAAGGAGGTTTCTATTCTCACTATTGAAGACCCCATAGAATACGCTATCGGCGGGATTGACCAAATCCAGGTAAATCCCCGAACCGGTTTAACTTTTGCCAACGGCTTGCGATCTATTTTGCGCCAGGACCCGAACATTATTATGGTAGGAGAAATCAGAGACGAGGAAACCGCGGGAATCGCCGTCAATGCCGCCCTTACCGGCCATCTTTTGCTTTCCACCCTCCACACCAACGACGCGGCCACCGCTTTTCCGAGATTAACGGATATGAAAATTGAGCCGTTTTTAATCACTTCAACGGTGAATATTGTTATTGGCCAGCGGCTAGTCAGGAGAATTTGTCCTAATTGCCGGGTTAGCGTAAAGATCAACCATATTGAATTTGAAAACTTATTCAGTTCATTAACGCTTAATGTTTTAAAAAACCACCGAGAGTTTTTCAAAGGCAATGGTTGCGAGCAATGCAGCAACAGCGGTTATTACGGCCGTTTGGGGATCTACGAGGTTTTAGAAATTGATGATAACATCAGAGATGCGATCATGCAACGCAAAAATTCCAGTATTATTAAAAATATCGCCATTAAAAACGGCATGACCGTTATGCTGGAAGACGGCTTTAAAAAAGCCGTTGAAGGCAAAACCACCATTGAAGAAATTTTAAGAGTCATCCATGAATAAATTTTTCCAAAAAATTCAAAATATCTTCTCAAAGGTTTCTCTCCAGGATCAAATAATTTTCGCCAAACATTTGGCGATAATGTTGCAAGCCGGCATGCCTATTATTGACAGCTTAACGATGTTGAAAAAACAACAAGCGAAATCTAAACCGTTTTCCAGAATTTTAAATCAACTGATTGCCGATGTTGACAGCGGCCAATCATTGTCAATGAGCCTGAACCGATTTCATCAGGTTTTCGGCAATCTTTTTATAAATGTCATCAAAGTGGGCGAAACCAGCGGCACTTTGCCGGAAAATTTAAATTACATAGTGGAAGAAATGCAAAAAGGACAAGCAATTAATCGCAAAATCAAAGGAGCGATGGTCTATCCGATAATCATTTTAATAGCCGTTTTTGTTATAGTGGGAATTTTGATATTCGTGGTTTTTCCCAAAATACTTCCGCTTTTCAGCTCTCTCAAAATCAAACTGCCGCTGGCTACTCGTTTATTGCTTTTTGGCTACAATCTTGTTTCCAACAATTGGCTTTTGATCATTTTGGGTTCTGTTGTTATTTTTGTCGGTTCTTGGTTGCTGTTAAAAAATAAAAAAATAAAATTATTAGCCGATTATTTTATATTGCAAATTCCTTTCGTGGGATCAATGGCAACAAATATCAATATGGCCAATCTCACCAGAACTTTGAGTCTCTTGCTGAAAAGCGGCGTCAAAATAGTTGATTCGCTGGAAACCACCGCCAATTCATTGTCTAATTCGGTTTATCAGCAAGAACTAAAAAAGGTAGCCGTGGAAATTTCCAGCGGAGGCCAAATTTTCCAATACTTGCTGAAAAGACCGAAGCTTTTTCCTATTATGCTTTCCCAGATGATTGAGGTCGGCGAAAATACCGGCAATCTTTCGCAAACACTTTTATATTTAAATAATTTCTATGAAACCGAAGTGGACGAAATAACCAAAAATCTTTCTACCACCTTGGAGCCTATACTTCTAATAATAATGGGCGTTATCGTGGGTTTCGTTGCCATTGCTATCATTACCCCCATTTATTCAATCACTCAAAGCGTAAGCAAATAATGAATGATTTTACGATGATGACCAAAAAAGGATTCACGATGATTGAATTAATGCTTATTGTGGGAATTTTAGTTATCATTTTTTCTATGGGCGCGCCGATTACTTTTGAATTTTACCAAAATTACCAGCTTCAGTCGGAAGAAAACAAATTCATCTCTTTTCTGGAAACAGCCCGTAACGCATCCATGACCAATCTTAACCAGCTTCCGCACGGCGTTTATCGAGATGACGATAATTATATTATTTTTGAAGGAAATAGTTTTGCCGCGCGAAACCAAATTCAGGACCAAAACTTCCCGAGAGCCAAAACAATTTCTGTTTCCGGTCCCAGTGAAATAATTTTTGATTCTCTTTCGGGACAAACTGTTTCTTCGGTTTTTGTCTTTAACAACGGGATTAAATCTTTTAATGTCTATGTCAATCAAGAAGGTCAAATTAATTGGTAACAAAGGACAAACCCTGGTTGAAGCGCTGGTGGCTATCGGGATTTTCCTAATCAGCATAAACGCGATTATTTTTCTGATTTTCGCGGCTCAATCAATATCCGGAGACACGAAAATAAATCAAAAAGCCATAAATTACGCTACCGAAGGAATTGAAGCGATTCGGTCAATCAGGAATCGGGACTGGGATGAATTAACCGATGGCGAGCATGGCTTGGTGTTTTCCGGCAACCAATGGAATTTTTCCGGCGTTTCCGACCAAAAGGAAAATCTAAATCGTAAAATCACCATTACTGCCCAAGCCAACGATATAAAAAACATAAAAAGCTTGATTACTTGGCAGACCGAAACTTCGCGGCCTCAAAAAATTGAGTTAGTCGCCATTATTACCAACAAACAGGCGGCGATAGAAAATGGCGGCGATGGCGGCGGCACTCCCCCGACGGGCAACTGGCAAGCTCCCCAAACACTGGGCAGTGTTGATTTGGGAGCCGGTAATTCCGCCACCGATTTAGATGTCAAAAATAAAATCGTTTATCTTACAGCCGAAGCTTCAGCCACCGCCAAACCGGATTTTTTTATCGTCAACGCTGCCGACGGCCAGAATCCCTTTATTGTCTCCAGCCTCAATGTCGGCGAAGGATTGAAAAGCCTTGATATTGCCGGCGATTACGCTTATGTCGTCGGCACAGACGACGACAAAGCGTTTGCTGTCATTGATATAAGCAACTTGTCGGCGCCAGTTGAGGTCGCTTCCCTTGACTTGCCCGGCGATGCCGACGCTTTAACGATATTTTATCGGAATAATCATGTTTACATCGGCCGAGAATACGGCGCTCCGCAGGAATTTTTGATTATTAATGTTTCTGATCCCTTAAATCCGTCTTTGGTTTCGGGACTCTCCGGCGTTGGCGGTGAAATTAACGATATTTATGTTCTTAATAACCGCGCTTATTTAGGCACCGAAGAGAACAGCCGGGGAATGATCATTATTGATATAGCCAATCTCGTTTCGCCTTCAATAATGGGTTCCATTAATGTCAGTGATGACGTCTACGGTATTTATCCTAAAAGCGAAGACAATGTATTGGTAGGCGAAAAAACTAAATTTTATATTATCAATGCTACCGACGCTTCTAATATGACAACCGTGGGCTCGGCTTTGATCGGCAACAGAACCCGCGATATTGTTTCCGCCGGTTCTTTGGCTTTTTTAGCCACTGAAAATCCAAACGCCGAATTTCAAATTTTTGACATTTCCAATCCCGCCAATCCTTCATTGTGGACCTCTTTTAACTTCCCGCAAACAGCGACCGGCATAGATTACGAAGACAACGTTGTCTATGTTTCGGTTAAAAGCAATGACGGCTTAAGAATCATCTCGTCAACACCTTAGTTAAATATTAAATGCCAAACCCTAAACTAAAAATTAACGGCGGCTTCACTCTTATTGAAACTATTCTTTACATCGGAATTGTCGCTATAATTATCAGTTCATTCTTCCTGATCAGCGAACAAATTATTTTTTCAGACAATCGAACGCGCCAACAAATAGAACTCGCGGAAAATCAAAAATTTTTAATCCAGAAAATCAATTGGTTGCTTAGAAGCGTGGACACCGTTAACTCACCCGCTCCCGATACCAGCGGCGCCACTCTTTCAATCAATAAAATAAACTTCGCCGATAACCCGTTGGTTATTGATTTGAATAATAACGCTGTTCGCTTGAAAACCGGCAGCGCTGACGCCGCCCTTTTAACTAACAATTCGGTGATTGTTACCGACCTGCTATTTTACCAATTAACCCTGCCAAACCAAAACGCGATTCGGGTAACAGCCAATATGCGAAACGATGTCGCCTCGGTCGCTATTGATAAATTTATCTTAATAAAATGAAAGGCTATATTGCGATTATCACAACCATTATTCTTGCGATTTTGTGCTTAACCATTGCCGTCTCTTTGGGTCTTTCAGCCGCAATTTCCAGACTGGAAAATCGTGATTTTGTTTTTAACGAAAGCGCCTATTATCTAACCCAGTCCTGTCTTGATTACGCCCATTTCCAATTGGCTCTTAATAGCTCTTACGCCGGCAACGAAACAATAACCATCGGCAATTATCAATGTTCTATTCTGCCTCTGGAATCCGCTCCGTCTCAAAAAATCATCAAAGCTTCTTCTCAAGTAAATAATATTGCCGCTAATCTTAAATTAACGGTTAATGTTTATACCCTGCAATTTATTTCTTTGGAAGAAATTTCTAAATTTTAATTTTAAAAATGACTAAATCTAAAACTTGGACGCAAAAAGGTTTTACCTATATTGAACTTTTAATGACTATGGGCATTCTGGTCATTTTAATTTCAATGGTTATTATCAACCTAAACCCGGCTCAGCAATTCGCCCAAGCCAGAAATACGCAACGCATATCTGATATCAATGCCATTGTGATTGCCGTTACTCAAAGAACCGCTGACCACCAAATGGGGTTTGAAGAAGACTGTTCCGTCGGAGCCATTCCCGCAATCGCTGTTAAAATGACTAGCGATGTTGGCGGTTACAACATTGCTTCCTGCCTTGTTCCGACTTACCTTTCCTTACTGCCTTTTGACACCAAAGCTCCCGGCGCTCATTACACCAACTCCACCGATTACGATACCGGCTATTATATCCAAAAATCAGCCGTCACCGGAAGAACAACCATCACCGCCCCATCGGCTGAATTGGGCCAAACAATTTCTGTCGCTCAATAAAATAAAAACGAGTTGGTTTTAACCAACTCGTTTTTATTTTAAAATCTAACCAAACTAAGCCCGAAGATAAACTTAGCTTACTCCTATCTTTTCGCCCATTGCGGAGCGCGACGAGCTTTTTTCAAGCCGAATTTTTTCCGCTCTACCATACGAGGGTCTCTTCTTAAGAAGCCCAAGCTTTTAATAGCTAATTTTAAACCGGGGTCAAATAAAACCAACGCCCGGGATAAACCGTGACGCACCGCTTCGGCTTGACCGTTAACGCCCCCGCCGAAAACTTTAGCGGTAACCTCAACTTTGGCGATTAATTTGGTTTTTTCAAGAGGCGACAGAGCCATCTGCTGGAGACGAGCGGTGGGGAAATATTGACGATAATCTTTTTCATTAATTGAGAAACTGCCAGCGCGGTTATAAAGCCTAACCCGAGCTGTAGCGGTTTTCCTTCGGCCCACTGCTTCAAAATAGCGATCCTTGTCTTCTCCTGTTGTTGCTTTTTTTATTTTTTCAGTCTTAGACTGACCAACCACGGGCTGGATTTTTTTTTCAATCATTTTA
>JBBTRS010000030.1:0-16843 GCA_038065115.1 Patescibacteria group bacterium | reverse complement strand
GATTGGGATACTTTCAACAATAAACAATCCCAGTTATGGGGTTTATCGGGTTCTAATCTTTTTGCTTCATCTACAAGTTGGAGCGTGGGGATTGGCACGAGCACGCCGGGGCAAGCCTTAACAATCAACGGAGGCCTTTGGATCGGCACCAGCACAGTCGGAATTCCCACTTTGTATGTGGCTTCCACCACGGGCAGGGTGGGAATTGGCACGAGCACGCCGACAGGTTTTTTTGAAGCTATAAATTTAGGGGGAGGTACTTTCCCAAGTTCACTTACGCTTACTGAAGGTACTTTGAATTATTCCGACGCTAACGGATCAACAATAAGAGCAACTGGAGGCGGAGGCCGCTATGTTTATATGTCAGAAGCGTCTGGGGTGATAGATTTACAAGCTATCGGCGCGACTTTAAGCATTAATAGATCGGGCAATAATGTTAATATCGGAGATGGCGATTTGTTTATTAGTAATACTTCCGGCCTCATCGGCATCGCAACGACCACGCCTTCAGAAGTCTTAACAATCAACGGAGGCCTTTGGATCGGCACCAGCACAGTCGGAATTCCCACTTTGTATGTGGCTTCCACGACGGGTAGGGTGGGAATCGGGACAAGCACGCCGGGAAGTTTATTGGATGTGGCGGGCATTGCCCATTTGAGGGGTTTTAGCACAAGCACCGCGGGATTATATGTTGACGGGAGCGGTACTCTTGTTGTTGGTATCGGCACCACCACTCCTTCTTCCCTGCTGGAACTTTCCCAAGACTCTTCAGCAATCCTCACCCTGACTGTTTCCACTTCAACCACTTCTTACGATCCTTATCTGGTTTTTCGCACCGGCGCCACTCCAGCCACTAAATTTGTTTTTGGCGTGGATTATTCCGACTCCAATAAATTCAAGATTGCGACTTCAACTATCGGAACGAATGATGTCTTCGTGATTGACCAAAGCGGAAATATCGGAATAGGAACAAGCAGTCCGGCCGCGTTGCTTCATCTTTTTGGCACTGCCAACGCCCTCCGTTTTTCTTATGACGCTTCTAATTTCGCCACGCTTTCGGCGGCTGGCAACGGCGACCTGACAATTACCAATTCCACGACCACGGAATCAAGCGTCATTGTCGGCAACGGCACCGCCAGCCAGGATGTTTCCTTGAGATTTGACGGCCAAAACCAGGATTATTATTTGGGCTTGGATAATTCGGATAGCGATAAATTTATGATTGGTCTTGGTTCGGCAATCGGCACCACTCCCTACCTGACTATTCTTTCCACCGGTTTGGTTGGTATCGGAACGACAACTCCGGCTTACGGGCTTCAAATAGCCGGCGATATCGTGCCGACCGCCAATAGTTTATATTCTCTGGGAACCAGCACTTTGAAGTGGTCAAATATTTACGCGGCGTCAAGCACGGTCGGCGACTTGATTTTCGGCAATGATTTCAGGTTCGTTGAAGATTACGAAACCCCCCAGGCGTTGATATTGAAAAATCAGAACGGCGAAGAAGTAATGAGGGTGGATGAAAACGGGAATATGATTTTAATTGGAAGTATCAGCTCAAACTCAACGCAAGCGAGTTCGTCCCAGACCGGAGAAGCTGAATCTTCCGAAGGGAGCTCGTTTATTGAGAGGGTTAAAAATGCTTTGGTTTCGCTCGGGCTGGCTATTGAAAATGGCGTCGCTCGGTTGAAAGAATTGATTACCGATAAATTAACAGCCAAAACCGCCAGAATTGAAAAGTTGGAAATGGTTGATAAAGCGACCGGCGAAATTTATTGCAATTGGATTGAAAATGGCGAGTGGCAGAAAACGAAAGGGGAATGTCAAGACGCGCAGGCCGATGTTGTTAGCGCTCCGATTGAACAAACTGTTTCAGACGAGCCAGTCATTTCAGACGAACCAACCATTACAACCGAATTACAATCTGAATCTGAACCTGAATCTGCGCTAGAATCAGCGTCTGAATCTTTGCCCGCCGGAGAAATTCCGTCAGAAACGGAAGAGGAAGCGCCGCAGCCGGAACCGGAGTCTCAACCATAACCGGAAATTGCGTTTATGAGACTACGAGCCTTGATTTTGTAAGAGTTTCGTAAGAATCAATATTTTATGGCTATTTTCAAAAACCGGAAAATTGTTTTTATCGCAGTCGTTTCGGCGATTCTGCCGTTTATTGTTTTCCTGATTGTCAGGGGCGGCGCGTCTTCTTCTTTTTTGGTTTATATTTCAGATAAAACTTACAGACCGGGAACAAACAATATCGGGGACATCGTGGGTGTTTTCCCCGGCGATTGGGAATTTACCGAATCGGAACGCCAAGTGTTTGATATTGTTCCGGTCAATTTTTCCAAAAAAGAAATGGAGCAAATAATGCGGTCTTTGGCTCCCGCGGAAAAAGAAGTTTATCAGGTTGACGGCGAATTTGTTGAAACAGAGCCTCTTGGCAAATTAAATGTGGAAACAATCAAGGTTTGGCAGGATGCCGATGGACAATGGAAAGAAATTAAAGATTCTCCGAAATATAAATTTTCTCTCAAAGATTTAACGGCTGACGAAATTGATGATTTGAATTCCTTGTTTGTTAGCGTCAAAACCGAAGCGGCAAACAAAATTGAAGCAGTGATAACAACAAAATCAAAAAACAAAGAAAAGACTATTAAAATAAAGTAATCAAAGAAGTAATCATTATTAGATGAAATATTATAAATTTATAATTTATCTTTTCGCTTTTTTGGCGGTTGGATTGTCTGCCAATGCGTTGGCGGCCACGGAGTTTGTTACCACCGTCAACACCGACGGCGGAGGCGATTATTCTTCTTTATCGCTTTGGGAGGCGGCAATTGACAGCGATTTAACGGCGGCGGGGACGAAAGTCATCGCCGGCAGTTTGACCAGGGGTTCGTTTTCAGACGGCGTGGCGGTAACCCAGACAACTTCCGGCGCGACGGCTACCATGCTTCACGACACGGCGACCCAAATGATGTTGGTTTCCGTCACCGGCACTCCCAATTCAACTAACACTTGGTATCCCACGGCTGACGGGAACGACACTACCAACGCTTGGACGCCGACTGATGCCGGCGACAGCGTTATCGCGAAAGTCAATCTTTCGGGAACAGTGGTGGACACAACAGCAGTTAATGTCACGGGGTGGACTACAAACTCCACCAATTATATTTCAATTCAAGGAAATTATGTCCCTCCGGTTTCCGGTTCTGTGTATTCCACTTCCTATTATAGATTGGAGACAACAGACACAACGGCTTTCACAACCGATGAAAATTATGTATTTCTCGATAAAATACAGGTTCAGGTAACCACCACGGGGATAGTGGGAGCTAACGGAGTATTTTTTAATGGAACTAACGGAGGCAGATTTTCAAATAGCGTTGTTAAAACAATACACGCTGTTAGCGCGTCAAGGTCGGGGTTTGTTTCCCAGGGGGAAGCGGGAGAATCCACTTATATTTGGAATAATGTATTTATAGACACAAATAAAGGCGCGGCCGCCATTCGGCATATCACAAATGGCACCCTATACGCATATTCCAACACTATCCATAATGCCGCTTACGGAATCAGGGCTTCTGTAGCTAATGCGTTGATAGCCAAAAATAATATCATTCAAAGTTCCGACAATACTACATATGTTGACGGAACGCTGGCCGCCTCATCAACTAATAATATTTCCGAAAGCGATACTCAAGTCCAATATGCCGATGTCGCTCAAGGTGCGTTTTACGCTTCTTCCACCGCGGACGGCACATCGGCAAGCAAGCTTATTGATACCAGCGTTAATTTTACAACTCTTGGCGTAAAAGTGGGGAGCATTGTTAGAAACAGAACGGATAGCACTTATTCTCGGGTAACCGCCATAGACAGCTCAACGCAGGTGTCGCTTGCTCACGATATTATGGTTAGCGGAGAAGGTTACACTATCCATACCAATCTTTGGGGAAATGTGGTTTTTGTAGACGAGGCTAATGATAATTTCTTGTTAGGAAGCATTGATACAATCGCCATAAATAACGGCACGAGCACCTCGGCGGAAGCGGCCCCGCTTAATTTCACCACCGATATTCAAGGGAAAAATCGTTCCAGTGTTTGGGACATCGGGGCGGATGAGTATGTAGTTGATGTAAAGATGAGAGGAAACGTGAAGATGAGAGGAAACGTGAAATTTAGATAATAACGCGAGTAAAGAATCTAAGGGAGTTGAACTTCCATAGTTGACTTTTAATCTCGGTCTGTTGTTATCACAACAATAATATGGCTGTTCAAACTACAAGAGAAAATAAAATAACAAAGCCCTTGTTAGAAGAGTTGCAAGAAATTAAAACCTATCTCAAACAGGTTTTGTTAATAATTCCCGAAGAGAGTCTTAGGAAATATAAAAATGCTTTCCGAATCAAGAGGGATTATTTAAAAGCCCTTAAATTATTTCCCCCTTCTTTTGAAAAATGATTATCAGGGAAACCGATGATTTTTTGAAGGAATCAAAAGAATTGCCTTTAGAGATCAGAAAACTTTTCCAGAAACAAAAATCTTTATTCAATAAAAACTGGTTAGATATCCGCTTACATACTAAACGAATCAAGGAAATGCCGGGAGTTTTTCTTTTAGAATCACCCGCCGTTACAGAGCGCTTTTTTTATTTTAGAAATGTTGATGAAGCGGTATTTTTCAGTATCGGGCACAGAAAAGATATTTATCAATAATCGGTTACGAATCTTACGAAGTTGGGCTTCATAGTAAGTTCTAATATATCGGAAGTATATCGGAAGTTAAACTTACTTAGACTCTTCCTTGGGTTTCCCGTGGGACTTCCCAAAATCGAGATTATTTTTTGAGTAGCTCTGAAATTTGCTTTTTAAGTTCAGGATCTTTTTTCATAGATTATTTTTTGTTCATTTAAGATTATATTTTTAAGCAACGGATGAATAGAATTATAAGTTAGAAGGTCAACTTTTTTCCCTAATTTTTCTTCCAGTTCAAATTGCAGCCGCACTAAGTCTATTAAACTTTTCTGCCCTTTAAAATTTATCAAGATATCAATATCGCTTCTTTTTTTCATTTTGCCTTTTGCCGCCGAACCAAAAAGAGCCGCCTTGATTACACCCTGACGTTTTAAAATCGGCACTATTTGTTTTGTAATAATTTGAGTTGTCATAAAAAAATTACATCAAGGAAAAGAAAAACTAGCAAAAAGATAATCAGTTTCCAGCTTTAAGTTCCAAGTTTCAAGCTACAAGCCATATGTTATAATAATAGAAACAATCTATGCCCAAAATCTTCCAAATTTTATTATCTTATCTGCGCTTTGCGAAATTTAGATAGTTGAATTTTCATAATCTTAAATCAATTTCGGATTTTTATTTTTTGATGTGATATAATAAATCTATATGGTTAAAAAGAATGGAAAAAATAACCAAAATAGCAAACAAGATAGATTTACGGTTGCCTTAGAAGCAATTCAATCCGATTTTCGGGTTTTTAGCGAAAAGTTAGAATTGATGGATGAAAAAATTGAAGGGCGATTTAATGGAATTGATGGGCGACTTGATAGGATTGAATTTGAGCTGATTGAAATTAAATTAGAAATCTCTGACTTGAAAACAAAATTAGATAAAAAAGCCGATCTTGAAAGATTGGAAAAATTAGAAAAAAGGGTTAAACAGATTGAAATTGTTTTAGCTAAAGAAAGAAGTTAAAATTAAATATATGGAACAGCCAATTAAGATAAAAATTAAAAAACAAGTTGAAGAGATTGAGAAAACCGAATCTATCATAGGCGAAGTTTCTAACGAGACGGGCCGTTTGGCGCCGCTCGCGGCAGGCCGGACGATTTGGGAAAGAATCGGCGAGGTTTGCCTTTGTCTTTTAGCGGGGTTGACGCCCTTGTTCTTTCTTCCTTTAACGATGTCGCCGGTGGATATTAACAAGCAATTTTTCGCCGGAATTTTAATTTTGACCGCTTTTATTTGTTATTTGTTTAATTCCCTGAAAAAAAGAGAAATTATTTATCCGAAATCTTGGTTGAGTTTGGCGGTGGTGATTCTTCTGGCGATTTTTGGAATAAGCGCGCTTTTTTCCAAGGCGTCAGCCGTGAGTTTATTCGGAAATTTTGTCCAGCCGGACAGTTTTTTCAGTTTTTTAATTTACGGCTTGGCTTTCTTTTTGGGAGCGGTTTTTTTAAAGAACAAAGAGCAGGAAACGATTAAGAAAATCGGAAAGTGGTTTTTTGGAGGGCTGGGAATCGCCGTTATTTTAGGGTTGGTTCAGATGTTCGGAAAATTCATTTTGCCTTGGGATTTTGCCAAAAATCTTTCATTTAATACCGTTGGAACGCTTTCTGGTCTGGCGGTCTACAGCTCTTTTGGTCTGATGATTATTATCAGCGCTTTGTTTTTAGGCATTCCAGGCAATGGAAAAAGCAAGATTTTTTTAGCAGGCTTGGGTTCATTGATTATTTTTGAATTATTGATCTTGAATTACCCCGCCATTTGGTTTACCTTGGCTTTGGCGGCTTTATTTTTAGCCGGTTTTAAATTTATCAATAGCTCAAAATTAAACTTGTTTTTAACGAGCATTATCGTTTTTTTTCTTTTTGTCGGGTTGGTCGGCAGGTTTTTTCCCGTATTGGTTTCTTTGCCGGCGGAAGCAAGGCCGAATTTTTTAACCACTTTAAAAATAGCGAAGGATTCGTTAAGCTTGAAGCATTTTTTAGTCGGCAACGGCCCGGCGACTTTTGGTTACGACTATAGCCTTCATCGGCCGATTGAATTAAATCAAACGAATTTATGGCCAAGCCGGTTTAATCAGGGATTCAGTTTTCTGACGACGCTTTTGACTACCACCGGTTTTTTGGGAATTTTAGCGGTTTTATTCTTATTTTTTTGTTTTTTCCGAAAAATATTTCAATCAGATTTAACGGAAACGAATCAGGAAAAAGATTTGATTTTAACGATTTCTTTGGGAATAATTTTTTTGATGTTCAGCTGGCTCGTTTGGCCGATTACTTTCACTTCCGGCATTTTTATTTTTTTGGGATTAGGGCTGGTTTCGGCGCTGTCAAATTCAGTTCAGAAAATTTCTTTTTCCAATCTTTCCAAGTACCGGAGTTTTGTCGCCGTCGCCGTTTTAATTATTTTAATCGCTGTAAATTTTTCCAAAGTGTTTATTGTCAGCCGAAAATATTTAGGGGCTGTTTATTACGAAAAGGGGATTCGAGCCTATAAACAAGCCGGTGATTTGGATAAATCCCTAGCTCAATTAAATAAGGCCAGGCAATTAGATTCGGGACAAGACCAATATTTTAGAGCTTCCAGTCAGATTTTGCTTTTAAACATAGATAAATTGATCGGGCAAAAAAACGGGTCTTCGCCGGAAGAAAAGTCGGGAGTTGAGATCCAAAATAAATCCGCCGCCGCCATTGAAATAGCCCGGCAAGCGACGATCGTTAACCCCGCTGATTCTTTAAACTGGAGCAATTTGGGCAATGTTTACGAGAAATTGATTTTGATTGCCGCCGGCGCCGATGTTTTTGCCGAAGAGAATTATAAAAAAGCGATGGCGCTCGATCCGAAAAATCCCCAGGAACCGGTTAATTTAGCGAGGAGTTTCTTAGCGGCTTCGGATTTGGTTGGTTCGGGAAATCCGTCTCTTTGGCAGGAGAAATTAAATAAAGCGAAAAATTATTTGGAACAATCAATCGCTTTGAAATCCGATTACGCCCCGGCCCATTTTCTTTTGGCGGTCGCGGCCATGCGAGAAGGAAAAACAGAGGAGGCGATAGCGAAACTGGAACTAACCAGGGGACTGGTGCCTTTTGACGCTAGTTTTGCTTTTCAACTGGGATCGGTCTATTACCAAAACAACCAATTAGAAAAGGCTAAGGCTGAATTTGAAAGAGCGCTTGAAATTGAATCCGGTTTTTCAAACTCCCGCTACTTTTTAGGTTTAATTTATGATCGTTTCGGGGATCAACAGGCGGCTTTGGAGCAGTTTGAAAAAATTGCCCAATTAAATCCGGATAACGAAGAAGTAAAGAAAATTCTTAATAATCTTCGGGAAGGAAAGAAGGCTTTGGAGGATATAGCTCCGCCGGTTCAATCGCCGATCGGACAGCCGGAGACGCCGGCGGGAGATTAGAATTCAGAAACTGATAGAAACTGGTAGAAATTTATGGAAACAGATAGAAATGAAGAAACTAAGAAACTGATGGAAATTATTTGAAATTAATAGAAACTAATGGAAACTAAGAAAAGGTATATCCTATTGAAAGATTTGAAAGTTTATCAATTGGCAAGGGAGTTGTCTAGGATTGGATGGGAAATGTATAAAGATTTAGATTGGCAAACAAAAAAAATAATGGGTGATCAATTTATTGAAGCCACTGATTCAATTGGAGCAAACATTGCTGAAGGCTATAGCCGATTCCATTATTTGGATAAAATAAAATTTTATTATACAAGTCGCGCTTCTTTGAGTGAATGTAATGATCATTGGTTAGAATTATTGCTTGAAAGAAAAAAGATTAAAGATGAAAATCATAAAAAATTTAAAACTATTGCGGAACAATTATCAATAAAATTAAACAATTTTATCACTACAACATATAACTCAAAAAATAATAATTGATAAGTAATAAATTTCTATGAGTTTCGCGAAGCAAATTTCTATAAGTTTCTATAAATTTCTAATAATATCAGTTTTTATTGGTATTTTTCTATTTTCTAATATTGCTTTAGCTTCAACCACCAATGGCGCGATTGATTCCACCTATAAATACGCCTGGGGAAAAAATATCGGTTGGATTAATTTCGGCGCCAGCAACGGCAATGTCAGTATTACCGATTCGGCTTTAACCGGTTATGCTTGGAGCGATAATTACGGCTGGATAAATTTGAATCCGACCAACAGCGGAGTGACGAATAACGCCGAGGGAACTCTTTCCGGTTACGCCTGGGGTGAAAATTTGGGTTGGATAAATTTTAGCGGGGTTACTATTAATTCTTCCGGCGAATTTGCCGGTTCCGCGTCCAGTACTATCAGCGATCAGATCAGTTTTGATTGCGCCAATTGTTCGGTTAAAACCGATTGGCGGCCGGCTTCTTCAAGGACGACAACGGCAACAACTGGTGGCGGCAGTTTATCGCGAGAAGCTCAAAATCCGCCGACTTCAGTTGGCATTATTGTTAATGATAGCGCCGAACATACCGCCAGCCGGATAGTTGCGCTTAGACTGCAAGCCGGAGCTAACACCGAAATGATGGCTATTTCTAACAGCCCGGATTTCTTTAATATCAGCCAGGAGCCGTATATTCCCGTAAAATCGTGGGATTTATGTTCCCAGCGATCGGTTTCAGTAGAATGTCCGGTCGAAAACACGGCTTATACCGTTTATGTTAAATTTTATACCAAACAATGGGGGCGACCTTCGGAAATAATCTCCGACAGTATTATTTATACAAAAAAAGAAACGCCAAAAAAATCAATAGTTGAACGTTTGCCGGAAATTTTGCGGCCACTTATTCCCGAATTTTTGAAACCAAAACCGCCCAAAATTAAACCGCCGGAAATTCCTTTGGAAGAAATTTTGCCTAAAGAGGCGCCATTGTCTTTGAGAAGGCGATGGTTGCTTTTAGACCCCAAAGCCATTGGCCGGCTTGTTTTCGCGCCTTTGCCGAAGGATTTCAGGGTTTTAGCTCAAAAACTGCCCCAGCTTGAGGAAACTTTTAACGAAGTCGGCATTACAAGAATGACCGAATTGCTGAAATTAAAAACCGCTGAATTGACTTTGCCCGGATTGACGGAAATCGCCGGCCTGCCGGCTGTTAAAGTAGAACCCGGTAAATTTGCTTTGCCTCGAGGCGTTCCGGTGGCGAATTTATCGGCTCAAGTCAAAGAAAAATTACCGACTGAAATTATTTTCGCTAAAACCGGCGGCGGATTAATTGACCTTAACGCCACCCTGACTCTTACGGACAAAGGCAAAGCCCAGCAGAAAATCGTCACTGTTTCCGGGAAATATTTGGAATTGGTGATTAAACCCGACAAGCCGGTTAAAAAGATAAAAGGCTATGTTGTTTTCAAGTCCAAAAAACCGCGATTAAGTTCGTTTCAGATACCGCTGAAATCTTTAACCGCTTCTTTGCTTTTTGCCAGGCCGGCTTTTGCTTTCACCCCCACACCAAAGACTTTTATTCCGGTTAATGGCGCTGAATCGACTTATTTTAACTTAATATCAAAAGATGATTTGCAATCAGAAAATTTTGGTGTGGGGGCAAGAAACAGAACCCAGCCGGTTGAGGTTGAAGAGAAATTAGTTTTAATAGAGTTTGAGTATACCGATCCGGACGGCGACGGCATTTACACCGCCCAAATTCAAGTGCCGGTTGTTGACGGAGAATACGAGATTATTACGGTGATGGATTACGAAGACCCTGCTTTGGGAATGAAAGAAGTCAAGTTGATAACCGTCATTGACCCCGAAGGCTATATTTATGAAAAAATCGGCGCTAAAGAAACCCGTATTCCCGGAGCCATTGTTTCCTTGCAATGGTTAAATCCGGAAACTAAACAATATGAATCCTGGCCAGCCAAAGAATATCAGCAGGAAAACCCCCAAATTACCGATATCAGGGGCACTTATTCGTTTTTAGTACCCGAAGGTTTTTATTATCTTAAGGTCGAAACCCCGGGTTATCCCGTTTACGACGGTAAACCTTTTCAGGTCACCGAAGGCAGTGGAATTCATATCAATATTGAGCTTAAAACAAAATATTGGTGGCTGAAAGCGGTTGATTACAAAACCATAATTCTATTGCTGGTCATTGTTTTATTGTGTTATAATTTTTACCGTGATCGGGTCAGGGACAGATTATCAAGAAAAGTTTCTTAAACAAATTTATGTTAGCTATAAAAACAAGATTAGATAAATTATTTACCGTCCTCATTATTGTCTTTTTATTGGCGGTGGTGTCCTTGGGAGCGAAAAAATACACCGAAACCCAAAAAGAGCTTGAAATAGCGAAAGAGTCCTTAAAAACACAGCAAATTAACGAAAAAAATCTAAGCTTCGCCAAGCTTTTCATTGATCAGGTGCTTAAAGCCGAAAAAGAAATTGATTTTGAGACAAGATTGAAGCTGGAAAACGCGGTTCGGAACATAGGCGATGACGAGATTTTAATTCAATGGCAGAAATTTATTGAAAGCAAAACCGAAGCCGAAGCTCAAACAGGAGTTAAGAATTTGCTGGACTTATTGGTTGACAAGATTCAAATCTAAAAACGCCGGACATTCTTAGCTGTTTATTCTAAAATATTAAAAGGCCGAGATAAGTTACTCGGCCTTTTTTAATACAAATTTTTCCAGTTTTTTGAGAAAAGACTGACTTTTATAATGCTTTCGCCATCTTTTGATTAAAAGATGACCACCGCATTTTGCGATATCGTTCCGCCAGCCACGAAACCAGTATTGCGATCTCCGTAAAAACCAATCCAAAATGAAAATTGGGATTCTTAAGATAATCCTCACAAAGCTGAAAGGATCATAGAACCGCCGCATGATTTTTGTCGGTAATTCCTGGAGTTCTCGCAAGGTCATATTGTCCGGTTGATAGCAGGCGTAGCTTCCGTCATATTTGCTCCAAGGGACTATCTTCAGCGGGAAAAGCTTCCCTTCACGCTCCAGCCTTAAACGTAGTTCCGTTCCTATCAAGGGGATCGGTCGCAGAACCTGAATGGTGTCCAATCGGCATTGACGGATAAATTTTTTGAACCGCTGGAATCGTTCTTGGGCGCTGACAGTCGCGGCAACCCCTTTCAAAGGATAACCGAAGATGAGCATCCCATGGACAAAAAATCCATAGCTGTGATAAATCTTTGTCCACTCAACCATATCTTTGGCGAGATATCCTTTGCGCATGGCTATCAACTCTTCATTGATGGGGGATTCGTATCCGATGCAAACCGACCTGACGCCGGCATTTTTCATCGCCGTCAGAAGAATGCCGTCTTTGGCCGCTTCCAATCTTATCTGGACCGTGAAGCTGAGACCGGCGCCGTATTTTTGGGCAATCATCTCAAAAAATTCCAGAGTGCCCTCGCGGTTTTCATCCAGTCGGTCGTCAACGATGAAGAAGGTGCGGGCGCGTCGGGTTTCCACCAGCCATTTCACTTCCTCAAAAAGATATTGGCTTGTGGCCCAATGCGGTTTTCCGCGAACCGAGCAGAATTCACAGCATTTACTACAGCCCCTGATGCGGCCGATCGGATAAATTTTTATCCTGGCGTATCTTGCTAATCCAAAATTCGGAAAAGGCAAACCATCCAAATCAGAAACTTCTATTTTTTCCGGAAGATTGGTTTTAATTTGAGCATCTTGCCAATAAGAAATTCCCGGAATTTCGGAAAGCGATTTTTTTTGCGCCAACGTTTCAAGAAGCGGTTGAATAATTGTTTCGCCATCACCATGAACCACAACATCAATTCCTCTTCTTAAAGATTCTTCGGGGGCATAATGAGCATGCCAACCGCCAGCAATTATTATTGCTCCTTTGTTGCGGTAAAAATTGATGATCTGCCAAGCTCGTTCCATGGTACTGGAAAGTCCACAAAACAAGCCGACAATATCAGCCGGATTTTCCTCCTGAAGCTTTTGGTGATTAGGCAATCCTTCGTTGTCTCGCGGGCCTTTGTGGTAATTATTCTCGTCAATAATTTCTACCCGCCAGCCCCATAATTTATCGGCTACGGTTGCCACCATAATCGGACCGAGAGCTGTAATTGCTTTGGCGATGTAGCTGAAGACGTTAACTTCACTAAAAGCCGGGATTATCATCCGGAAAAGCAACCATTTATTTTTTTCATACCCCCTCCTTTTTAATTTTTTAAAGTGCGTTTTTATCTACGCCGTTAGAGAATACATTCTTTAACGGGATTTGCTTTTATCATATCCCTAATCAAAATTTATGCAAATTAAAGTTTCTTTTTTGACGGTTTTTAAAATTTCCAATAGATCCGGCAACGCTAACGCGATACAGCCATCGGTTGGTGAATGGTTTTCGCGAGTTAGATGCATAAAAATGGCGCTGCCTTTTCCTGAAACAGGGGGATTGTCGTTATAACCCAT
The DNA here is from genome assembly GCA_038065115.1 of Patescibacteria group bacterium. GTDB lineage: Bacteria > Patescibacteriota > Minisyncoccia > UBA6257 > MFKM01 > MFKM01. The sequence continues at coordinate 3,712 of JBBTRS010000030.1, read as the reverse complement.
TATTATTAAAATGTCGTAAAGATTATCTTTTCGCCATAATGCTTCGGCGCTTGCCGGATACGGCAATTTTACGAATTTGTTGTAGTTTTTGTTTTTCGGGTCATCGCACCAGCCGTCATCGCGAGCCAGCGCTTTAGCGGGAAGACCGGTTTTTAAATTTTTAATTCTGTCCGGTCTGAAAAACACCTTCCGCAAACAAAAACATCCTTCGGGGGTCGCTCCATCTCCCTCGGTTTTATTTTGGCGAGTTCCGGATTTTCCTAAAACGCACTGGTATGTTTTGCCTCGCCAGATAAGTTTTCCCGACGGGAGAATTGTAATACTGCCCATTGAATTAATCTGTTTGAATCGGTTTTGCGATCAATAGGCCGTATTCGGTTTTATTTCCGCGTTTAAAGTTTAACGCGGCATTGGCTTCGTCGGTGTCAATGTGCAATGCCAGGAAGAAATCTTTGTGTATTCTAACGACAACATTGTTGAATGTCAGCGAACGAACGCCTTCGGTTTTGACGGAAATTCGTTGATTATTTTTTAATCCCAGTTTTTCGGCGACGGCCGGATTGCAATGAATATGGCGTTCCGCGACAATAACCCCGCTTTTTATTTTTATTGTTTTTTTAGGCCCGATAAGTTCCACGCCAACGGTTTTTTTGACGCTTCCTGACAGGCGAACAGGCGGGTTAATGTTTAATTGCCGGGCGTCGGTTCGCGATATTTCAACTTGAGTCGTTTCACGGGCCGGACCAAGAATTCTGATGTTATCAAGGCGGCCAGCGGGCGTTTTCAGCGCGATGCTTTCTCGCGCGGCAAATTGCCCGGGTTGCGACAACGGTTTTAACGGTTTTAATTGATAACCCTTGCCAAACAATATCTCTACGTCTTTTGAAGAAAGATGGCAATGATGAGCTGATATTTCTATTTTAATTTTCATATCTTCTGAATATTATAAATCTTTTTTGACAGTTAAAACAGGGTACGGAGCAATTACAGCCAGTTGACTTTTTAGCTGTTTTGTATTTACATAAACAACGTTAAGCCCAATCAGGGGCTTTAATGTTTAAGCACATTTAAAAACAAATAACGAAAGGAGGCGGTAATGAGCAAAATTGGGGGTGGGTCCTTTAATACCGAAATTAAAGAAAAAATCGTCAAGTTTGAACATCTGTTGACTTCTTACGCCAAGTTTAGAAATCGGCCTCGCGGTTCCATAGCCATGAAGGAGGTTGAAAAAATATTTTTTGAACTTGTTGAAAAAAAAGCAAACCAAGTCTACTCGGATCGCATAATTGTCGCTTTGGCGGGCGCGGCGGGAGATTTTATTGGCTCCGAGTTGGCGGACGGAAAATGTTTTGATTGTCATCGTACCCGCAAAGCAATTTCCGAATCCGCCGAATGGCTCATCTCCGGGTGGATAAATCCGTGTATTGATTTGAAGACCGAAGGAGAGTCCTGCTTGTCTCAAGCGATCGAAAAATTGCTAAGCTATGCGTTAAGGAAATATTTTTCCTTAAAGCCGGCAGAAGACTCCGTATTAAGCAAGAACACCCCTGCTTGATATAATTTTATTATTACCCGCTATGCCGCAAGGCCTCTGGCGGGTTTTTATTTTTGGTGAATTAAAACGAAGAAATCGTTAAACTTGCTATTTATTAATTTTTATGTTATTATAGCAGATATGAGTCAATCTTCAGGTTTTTATAATCTTGGTATCGCGCCGAATATCTTAGAAGTTCTTGATAAATTGAGCTTCAAAGCGCCTACGCCCATTCAGGAGAAATCCATCCCATCAAGCATAGAAGGCAAAGATTTGGTTGGCATAGCTCAAACCGGCACGGGTAAAACTTTAGCTTTTGTGATTCCAATGGTTCAAGCCGCTTTGCGCGGTAAAAATGGCCTCGTGGTTTTGCCGACCAGGGAATTGGCATTGCAGGTTCATAAGGTATTTGATGAAATCGGCAGTTCGCTTCGGGTGCGGACGGCGGTTTTGATCGGCGGCGATTCAATGCGGAATCAAATTTTTTCGCTTCAAAAAAAGCCGAGTATCGTAATCGGCACGCCGGGCAGGATTATTGATCATCTTCAACGGAAAACCGTTTCGTTTAGAGAGGTTAAAATTCTCGTGCTTGACGAAGCGGATCGGATGCTTGATATGGGTTTCGCGCCCCAGTTAACACAGATACTTCAAACGGTGCCCCGCGAAAGACAGACGATGCTTTTTTCAGCGACAATGCCCCCTGATATTTTTAAAATGGCGCAGACTTATATGAAATTGCCTTTGCGGGTTGAAATTGCCCGGCCGGGCACGACTGTGGCTAAAGTGACGCAAGAACTTTTTTTTGTAGATAAAAACGACAAGCTTCGGCTTTTGGAAAAAATTCTTTATGAATATCGCGGTTCGGTTTTGGTTTTTGCCCGAACGAAGTTTAGCGCTCGCAAAATTGCCGCTAATGTTCGCGCGATGGGCCACGCCGCCTCTGAATTTCATTCCAATCGTTCGCTTAATCAGCGTCGCGAAGCGCTTGAGGGATTTAGAAACGGCAAGCACCGGGTTTTAGTCGCCACGGATATTGCCTCTCGGGGCATTGACGTGAAGGGGATTGAGCTTGTTTTGAATTTTGACTTGCCGCAAAGCTCGGATGATTATGTCCATCGGATTGGCCGCACGGCTCGAGCCGGAGGCGCCGGTCATGCTATTTCTTTCGCAACGCCCGATCAAAGAAGAGATATTCGGGATATTGAGCGCCTGATCCGTTCCACTTTGCCGCTTTCTAAACTGCCCGAACTTCCGCCGGCGCGGAAAACCGATAAAATTTTTGAAAGATCTGATACTCGTCATACTTTCAATCGACGTCCAGGACAGCGTTCTTTTTTCAGGAAGCGATAATGAAAAAAATAAATTTTGAAACTTGATTGGACGTCTTGGTCTAGAACCACCACCGCGCAAGCCCCTCAAGGATTATGCCTGGTTATTTTTGGTATTTAAATAATCCGTCTCGGTTTGATGTTTTTGCCCTGAATTAAAGTTTATCGCGATTCGCCTTCAAAATCAGGAACGACGATGCCCCATTGCATCGTTTTTTCATTTAGTTTAAGGTAGGTGCTTTTACCGAAGGAGGGTTGCGCGGTCATCGGTTCACCGAGCGCCCGATCGGCATAATTCACCACAATGACATTCTTGTGCCTTGGGTTCTGGCTTATTTCGGTTGTTTGCGGCGCTATCCGGTCGCCGAGCAAGTAACCGTCCGAGCCGACATAGCCGTTTTCGTTATTAAGTGCAGCCACCGCATAAAAAAATGTGCCACTCCCGCTCATATTTTGGGTAAGCAAGAATACAATATCTTCGCGACCGTCATTATTGAGGTCGGTCTTTAATTCGTTGCCGAAATAGTTGGTAGTTATTTTAGAAGCGGAACCGCTCGCGATTTCGGTTTCGGCATAGCCGTTCGCAAGCGTCACTTTTTTGCCGTTTATGGCGTAAGTCGCATCTTTATGATTCGTTGGCAGAGCAGGAGATAAGATTTTCTCCGGAAGTATTTTTGTTTCCTTAGGCCAAAAAAACATTCCTCCAAGAAGAACAACGAGAAAGAAAATAATGATTGCTATTTTAGTTTTCATATTTTCGCTATATTTTTGGTTTAGAATCTATGCTGGCAATCGTGGAAGACATTAGAACTTTATTTCAGAATTCAAATGAATATATTTATATACCTGA
>JBBTRS010000029.1:0-10175 GCA_038065115.1 Patescibacteria group bacterium | reverse complement strand
AAACCCGAGAATGTCGGATATTCCCGGGTTTTGAAATATGCTTTTTTGTTTGTGCGCCCATGAGGAATTGAACCTCAATCTCATCCTTCGCAGGGATACGCTCTATCCGTTGAGCTATGGGCGCGTATTTTTGTTATTCTACCCCCACGCTTTAAATATGTATAGGTGCGGATTTTGGCGTGATTTTGAAAATAGAAGCAGCCGATTCGCGTTATGAGGTGGGTGTTGACAAGAAGAATTAAAATAATGTATCATACCAATCCGTTCTTTTACATCTATTCAGAGGGGGCTTGCTGGAAAGCGAATTTCTGCCAAATGTTTGTCGCTTTCACCACCTCCTTTCAAAAAAGGCAAGCTCCCTCCCCCCTATTTTTAAAAGCCGATTTATTCGGCTTTTTGTTTTTCTCCTAAATTTCCCTTCTTATAGTTAACGCCGAAACGAAATCCACCACACTGCATAGACGGGTTAGAAATTGCCAATGCCATAATATTCTTCAATTTGTGCCGGACCCCAGAATCGAACTGGGTACGCCTTCCTCTTCAGGGAAGCGCTCTACCATTGAGCTAGCCCGGCAAGCTTAGCTTGCTAATTGCCGCGCTAAGCGCGACGGCTTTCAGTTTTATTAGTTTATCAAATTTCACATAATCCCTGCCTCCCCGCGAGGAATCGAACCTCGATCGAAGGATTAGAAGTCCTCCGTTCTATCCGTTGAACTACAGGGAGATATTTCAAAGTGATTTAGCAGCCCCAATTTCCATCCCATTATCCTGCGAAAAAGATTTTTATTGTTTACCACTATGCCACAAGTCCCATTATATAAAACATTTCTCCTCTGACGCAAGGTGCTATTTTTTACATAAATTTTATTAAATTGTTTGCGTGAAACATCCGTTAATCGAGACCAATGACTTTTGATTTTTCTAGATATTAACAAATTATGAACGTGCAATGCTATTCTAAATTTCGTTTCGGGTACTTCACAAATTTCACGAAACCATTTCATCATAAACACTATCAATAACGGGTCTGAATTAGTAAATTTTACTCTTTCCCCTTTATGCTTATCTCCTTCAGCCCAATACAATGCCAATCCAACCAAAAAAATTGGGTTTTTAATGAGGGCCATAAATTCATTTTTTGCTTTTTCAGTAATTTGCTGCGTTCGCAGTATTCTCTTTTTTTGTTGGCTTTTCGCTCCTGTATATCGAGATATTTCTCGTCCTTTTAAAATTTTTTTCTTTTGAGAATCCGTAAGCTCTATATTGCGTAGCCACAAACTAAGCGATGACCTAGACACATTAATTTTCTTTAAAATCTGGGAATAGGTCTTGCCTTTTTTGCGCAATCCAATTGCGACTATTTTATCGTTAAACTTCACAAATTAATCATAGACTACTATACAACATAATACAAATACCTATGTTCGATATTTGTATTTGTTAAACCTAGCTAAATGATGCGCTTGTTTACCTCACGCTAAATTTTGTTTAGAATACTCTAAACGGGCTGTAATGTAATGATAACGAGATTCTTGTTCGCTTACTTGTCCGCCGCATTTTAAACGGGGTGTCGTATACCGGTAGTACGCATGCTTTGGGAGTATGTAGACTGGGTTCAATTCCCAGCACCCCGACTAAATACAAACCAAGCTTTCGATTTACTATTGTAAATCCACGATCGCGGAATTACAATAGTAAATAAAAATTTTAATCAATAATCGCGTTTAAAATACCAAATTAAATAACGAGAATGCTTCGCTTATTCAATACCCTAACCCGCAAAATAGAAGTTTTTAAACCCATCAAAGCCGGACTGGTTAAACTTTATGTCTGCGGTCCCACGGTTTACAACTACATCCATTTGGGCAATTTTCGGGCTTATATTTTTGCCGATCTTTTAAGGCGTTATCTTGAATACCGGAATTTTAAGGTCAAGCACGTGATGAATATCACCGATGTTGACGATAAGACCATCGGGGAAAGTCAAAAAAAGAAAAAAACGCTGAAAGAATTTACCGATTTTTATTTACGGTTTTTCATCAAAGATTTAAACGAATTGAATATCAAACTACCCGAAGTTATGCCCCGCGCGACCGAACACATTAAAGAAATGGTGAAGTTGATAGAAGCGTTGATCAAAAAAGGCTTCGCTTACAAAACCGGCGACGGTTCGGTTTATTTTAAAATAGCGAATTTCCCGCAATACGGAAAATTAGCCCAGATTGACAAACAAGGCTTGAAACCGAACATTGAAGGCCGATTAAACGCCCGGGACGAATACGACAAAGAAGAACTTAATGATTTTGTCTTGTGGAAAGCGTGGAAACCGAATGACGGCCGGATTTTTTGGCAAACCGATTTAGGCAAAGGCCGGCCGGGCTGGCACATTGAATGCTCGGCAATGTCTATGAAATACCTAGGTTCTCATTTTGACATCCACGGCGGCGGCGTTGATTTGATTTTCCCCCACCACACCAACGAAATTGCCCAATCAGAAGCGATAGCCGGAAAAAAATTCGTCAATTACTGGCTTCACAACGCCCACCTGATCACAGAGGGACAAAAAATGTCAAAATCGCTTGGCAATTTCTACACCCTTAAAGACATTAAAGCCAAAAAAATAAATCCTTTGTTATTAAGGCTGGTTTTGCTCAAAACCCATTACCGCCAAACCTTGGATTTTTCTTTCAAAAATTTTGAGGAGGCTAAAGCCATCACTTCAAAATTATTAAATTTTCTCATTGAATTAGATTTTGTCTCCCTGCGGAAGATATCCCAAAAAGACATAAAAAGCAAAGAAAAAAATAATTTAAACATAAAACAACTTTTAGCGGCCTGCCGAAACAAATTTGAAGCAGCGCTTAACGACGATTTGAATATTAGTTTGGCAATAACAGCGTTGTTTGATTTTTTGAACGAAATCAACAACCGGATGAAATCAATTAACGAAAAACAAGCCGAGGAAATAAAACGATTCATCTTCAAGATTGACTCGGTTTTTGGTTTTATTGATCCGCTTTATCAGGAATATCAAACTAAAAAAAATAAATTACTCAAAAATAGATCTATCCAGTCTTTGTTAAAAAAAAGAGACGAGCTGCGAAAAGAAAAAAAATATTCGGAAGCCGATAAAATCAGAGAACAATTGATAGAAAAAGGGATTATGGTCAATGACGCGCCGGAAGGAAAGCAGGTTCGTCTTGTCCTCTAATAAAACACCGTGGGTTAAATCAACGGGAAAAAGACTTGTCAAATTCCCGCATTTGCTCCAAGAATTGCTGATTAAGGCTGTTAATGGCCCATGTTTTGGTGTTTAAGTCGGAGAGATTGTTTTCGGCGGCTTGCCGAAATTCTATCTTGGAAGTGGCGATGGCTTTATAAAGATTGCTTAAAAATTGGTCAAGAATCGGATTATACTCAACGATAAAAGTCGTTGTTAACGATATTTCTAAGGCAACAGCTTTCATAATTATTTCCCGGCCCTTGGGAAAGGTGATTTTGCTCAAAGATTCGGTCATATCCCGCATTTCGCCGGTCAGTTTTAACGCTTGATCTAACGCCTCTCTATTTTTATTCTTGGCTTCTTCAATCATAGCCATAGCTTTAAGAACATCGCCGTTTAAATCCATGGCGTTAATCTCTTTAATCTTTTGATTGGTGTCCGCGGTCAATTCAACGATTTTTTGGCTGATCTCCGCTCCCTTTTGGCGAGCCGTTAAAAATTCAACCGGCAAACTAACCGGTCTATTGGTAAAAAACCAAACTCCGTAACCGACAGCCGCCAATAAAACCAAAACAATGGCTAATTCAATTCCTTTGGGTATTTTCCTAAAAATTTGATTATTCATTTAACTTTTGACTTTAATGGCTTTATCTATAATATTTATAGATTATATCCGATATTCGTGTCATAATAAACAAGAAGGGTAAGCGGGATTAGTTGATCGGCTCAACATCACTCTTCCAAGGTGAAAAGACGGGTTCGACTCCCGTATCCCGCTCTTGGTAACTTATATCCTATTCTATCGTTTTAAATTATGAAAGAAGAAGATTTAATCAACAAAGCCAAGAACCGCGATTCGGAAGCGTTCGGGTTGCTTTATGACCAGTATCTCCCGGCAATTTACCGCTTTATTCTATTAAAAACCAGTCATAAAGTCACGGCCGAGGATCTGACCCACCAAGTCTTTTTGAACGCTTGGCAGAATATTGAAAATTACCAGTCCCGAGGCTTTCCTTTTTCAAGCTGGCTTTACCGCATTGCTAACAATGCCGTCATAGATTATTACCGAACCGACAAAAAACATTTTAATCTGGAAACCATTGAGGAGGCGGCGGCTAACGATAACCAGGAAGAAAGGATAGACCAGGAATTTGAAATAAATTTAATAAGAACGGCTATCAAAGAACTGCCGGACGAACAGCAAACGATTATTATCATGAAATTCGTGGAAGACCTAACGAATAAAGAAATAGCGACGGCTTTAGGCAAAAGCGAAGGAGCCGTTAAAACCGCTCAACATCGTTCCATTCAAAATATCAAAAAAATTATCAATGGAAAATATAATCAAAAAAATAAAAAAACTTAAAGACATTCGGCCGGATACGGAATACAGCCAACGATCCAAATTGGTCATTTTGGCTACGCCGATTGCTTCAAAAATAAATCCGGCTTTTAAGGCAATCTTTGATGTTATTGAAATTCTAAAGAAACTTAAACAAATAAAACCGGACGCGGAATACAGCCGAATATCAAAATTAGCTGTCCTGAATTCTCCGCTTTTGCCTCAAAAACGATCTATTTTCAATTGGCAATTGGCTTTTACGATGGCGGGGTTAGGCTTGGTTTTAATTTCCGGCGTTCTAATCAATAATTCAAGGCCGACCGCCCCCAATCTTAACGCCCAAGCTCTGGAAACGGAATTTAAAAATCTAGACATCAACATCCAATTAGCTAAAATTGAATATTCCCAAAATATTGACGAGGCTGTTTCCCTGGCTCTTAAAGAAATAACCGAAAAACAAACCAATCACCTTAATCCAATTATTTTGGAATCGGAACAAAACGAATTGAATTCTGAATCTTTAAACAATAAAGAGATAGATGGCCTTCTGAATCAAATCTTGTTATGACCCGGTAGTCCTGCCTGCCGGCAGGCAGGGAAAACTCGATTTGATTCGCCAAAGGCGAATCGGGGTTTTCTAAAAAACTGAGCAAAAACAAAAAAACAATGATTACCAAAAAATCAAAATATTTTAATAAATAATTATCGAGTTTCTACTACCGGGTATGAAGAAAATCATAAAATATTTTACTTTAATTTCAGCCGCTAGCTTAATAACGGTCAATTTCGCGTTAGCCGAGCAACAACAGGCCAGCCTTCAGGATTCTTTTAACAAGATAAAAGAAAGCGTTCAGGAGGTTAACGAAGGCACTAAGAATTTAATCACTGCCAAAGAAGAAGAAAATTTAAGCCCCGAGGAAAAAGAGAAAGAAGAATTAAACCTCCGATTACAGGTTTTTGACAAGATTCTCAATCTCTCAATTAAAGAAGCCGAGGATACCGCTAGCCAGCTTAAAGCCCTCAACAATCTTGACGAAAAGGCTTCTTCTCTGCGAAAACAATTGGCAAAAGAATTTGAAGATTTTCTTGAATTCTATAATACGCAAAAAAAGGTTTTTGAAAAACCCGAAGAAACCGTCAATGAACAGACTCAAGATAATCCCGAACAAAATCAGGAAATTGACTTATTAAAAATAAAGGAAATAGCGCAGTCTTTTAAAGACTGGCGGGAAACGGTTTATCTTCCGAAACTCGCCATAGCCACTAATTTTCTTTTAATTAACCGCCAAAAAACTACCCTGGAAATGGCCGAAACGAGATTTAAGAAAATTTCTCTGGATGTCAAAAAACTAAAAAAAATAAACTTCAAAGGCATCAATGAGCTGGAAAAATACCTTAACTTAGCGGTTAATTCTTTAGAAAAAGCTAAGGATTTCCGACAAGAAGCCGAAAACAATTTTTGGCTGATTACGGCGACTTCAACAACTTCAACGACAAGCTCAACCATAGCAATAGCAAGCTCAACGACCGATAACGCTTCAAACGAAAACACCACTTCCACTGTTTCTTCAATTCCAATTGAAGACCAATTTTTGTCAATTAAAAGCCTAATAGGCCAATCTTTGAATAAAATCAAAGATGCTTATCAGGTTTTTATTGAAATGAGCAACTTTATAAAAAAATTGCTCATTTAGCAAGCAATGGGTGGTTTTGTGAGGAAACTGCTCATAAATAAAAAGCTAAAACCCCTCTGGCATACGCTAGAGGGGTTTTAGATTGTCTGTCTAAAAATTATTTTACGGCTTCTTTGAAAACCTTGCCGGCTCTGAATTTCGGCTTAGTTGATGCCGCGATTTGAATTTTTTCTCCGGTCTTGGGGTTGACTCCCATTCTAGCCGCTCGCTTAACTACCCGAAAAGCGCCAAATCCGGTGATATTCACTTCTTCGCCTTTAGCTAAAGTTTTAACGATAGTATCAAAAATAGCGTCTACTGCCTCGTGAGATTGCTTTTTGGTTTCCAACCCAGCCGCGTTCATTACTGCTTCCACCAAACCATCTTTTTTCATAAAAATAAAATGTTCGCTTTTTAATAATACTTCTCGACCTTTGGCCCCCACACCTATTGAGTTTTTGATTATTTTTTCAAAGAAAATAATCTGGATTATCCCTAAAATTTGTTTCTATTTTTATTGAGTTAATTCTCTCTAAAAACAGGTTTTTCAGCGATATTGAACTCAATAGGTGTGGGGATTTGGCCCTAAAAGCATAGCATACCCGGTAGTGAAAACTCAACTGCTTTTTGTTAAATTCAGAAAATCTCACTGTTTAGGCAAATAAGCCTTGCTTCAAAATTTTCACTATAAATAATGATGGAAACAAAAAGAATTTAATAAGTTGAGTTTCTACTACCGGGCATAATGCTAACAAAAAACAATCTAATAAATTCTACCTGGCGTATTCCACCGCCCTGATCTCCCTGATAACATTTATTTTGATTTCGCCGGGGTATTTCAATTCTGACTGAATTTTAGCGGCAATATCCCGAGCCAAACGCAAAGCTCCAAAGTCATCAATTTTTTCCGGAATTACGAAAACTCTGATTTCCCGACCGCCGGAAACCGCGTAAGCCACTTTAACGCCTTCAAACCCTAAAACTAATTTTTCCAAATCTCCCAGCCGCCGCAAATAATTTTCCAGGGTATCGCGCCGAGCGCCGGGGCGAGCCGTGGAAAGAATATCGGCCGCCGCCACAATAAAAGATTCCGATGTCGCGAAAGGATAGTCTTCGTGATGCGATTCCATCGCTTTGATTACTTCTTCGCTAATGCCGTATTTTTTTAAAATTTTTCTGCCTAGCTCTATGTGATTGCCCTCAATTTCATGGTCAATGGCTTTGCCGATATCGTGAAGCAAGGCTCCTTTCTTGGCTACTTCCACGTTAACGCCCAACTCCGAAGCCATCATCCCCGCCAAATGAGCCATTTCAATTGAATGAACTAAAACATTCTGCCCGTAACTGGTCCGGTAATTGAGCTTCCCCAAAAGAAAAATGATTTCTTTGGGCAAATCAAGAATGCTTGCTTCATAAGCCGCGGCTTCCCCGATTTCTTTAATCCGCTGATCAAGTTCCTGCTTGGCTTCTTCGATTTTTTCTTCAATTTTAACCGGCTGAATGCGACCATCACGAATCAGTTTCTCCAAGGCCATTTTAGCTATTTCGCGCCGCAAAGGATCAAAAGAAGAAATAGTGAGACTTTCAGGCGCGTCAATAATCACTTCAACTCCCGTTAGGCGCTCAAATGTCCTGATGTTTCTTCCCTCCCGACCGATGATTTTGCCCTTAAGCTCCTCACTGGGAAGCGCCACGACGCTGGTTGTTAAATCGGCAACGTGAGAACGGCTATAGCGCTGAAGAGAAGCGGTGATTATTTCCAAAGATTTCTTCTCAATCTCGTCCCTTTTTTCTTTTTCAAATTTCTGCAATAAACTGGTCAATTCTTCGCGGTGAAAATTTTCTAAATTACCGAGAAGTTGTTCCTTGGCTTGCTGATGGCTTAAACCGGAAATTTTTTCTAATTTTTCAATGGCCTTTAGTCCCAATTCATCAATTTTTGTTTTCGTTTCTTTCAGTTCTTCCAGTCCTTTTCCTATGCTTTTTTCGCGCTCGTCAATATCCAAACTGCGTTTGTCTAAAAAATCTTCTTTCCTGAGCAATCTTTCTTCTAAACGTTCAAACTGAACCTTGCGGCTTCGTTCTTCCTGCTGGGCTTCTTCCAAGAGATTGGCCGCTCTGTCTTTGGCGGCTAGAATCACTTCTTCGGCTTGAGTTTTGGCGGTTTTAAGCTGTTCTCTTGTTTTGGCTTCGGTTGAATTGAGTTGGCGAAGAGCGATAAATTGCCTGACAAGATAACCCGCAATTAACCCCGCAATCGCCAAACCTCCTGCTAACACAGGGGTTATAATCATAGTTGTGATTGTTATTTAAAATATTCATTTAAAAAAGGCTTCGACTTTTTAAAATTATAAAGTAAAATTAAAAGAAACACAACCAAACGACAAAATTTTTAATAAAAATAAACCAAGTTTAATGATTAAAACAAAACAATTCAAAACCCAACCAATCGCCTTTATTCCGCGGGGCAAAAAAGTCCATTTTACGGGAATCAAAGGAATCGGGATTTCGGCTTTGGCGCAATTTTTTGCCGGCGCCGGAGCCAAGGTAACCGGTTCTGACGGCAAGGAAAAATTTCCGGCCGATGCCGCTCTCAAACGGCTTAAAATACCGATAAATTCATTTTCGCCAAAAAATATCAATCCAAGCCTTGATTTGATAATTTATTCCTCGGCTTATAACCAAAATCATCCGGAAATCAAAAAAGCCATTGAGTTAAAAATCCCCCTCAAAAGCTACGGCGAGGCCCTGGCGGAAATTTTTAACGGCGGAAAAAATAAAATCGTAGTTGCCGGCTCTCACGGAAAAACGACCACCACCGCCCTGCTGGGCCATCTTTTGGACAAAACAGGGTATCAGCCGACAGTTTTTGTAGGCGGGGTCAGCAATAACTGGCAAGGTAATTTTAAAAAAGGAGGGAATGAATGGCTGGTTACCGAAGGCGATGAATACCAGAAAAAATTTCTTTTTTTAAAACCCGACTACCTTCTAATAACCAATATTGATTTTGACCACCCGGATTGCTTCAAAGATAAAAAAGAATATCGGCAGGCTTTTGAAGAATTAAAAAAGCAAGCTCGGAAAAAAATTTTTGTCGGCCGGAAAATTTCTTCTTCTTTCAGAGAATTTTTAACAAGAATTGACTTTTCTCTTCTCGGCGAAAAAAACAAGGAAAACGCTTTTTTGGTTTATCGCTTAGCTAAAGAACTAAAAATCCCCGATGAAAAAATCAAAAAAGCGTTTGAAACTTTTAAAGGCGTGAAGCGCCGGATGGAATGCGTCAAGCGTCAGGCGTCAGGCGTCAAGTTTCAAGCTCCATGTTTCATGATATACGATGATTACGCCCATCACCCCGAAGAAATCAAAGCTACTTTAGCCGCTCTGAAAGAAAAATATCCCGATTATAAAATCGTCGCCTTTTTTCAGCCCCATACTTTTTCGCGAACCAAAACGCTGCTTAAAGAATTCGGCGAGTGTTTTAAAAAAGCCGATTTTGTTTATCTTTTGCCCACTTTCGCCTCGGCCCGGGAATCGGGTAGTAGAAACTCGACTTTGCTTCGCAATAAATCCCTGACCAATGGTCAGGGTGGTCGAGTTTTCACTACCCGAGAACAAAAACCTAAAGAAAATACAGATAAACTTCTTTTGGAAGAAGTAAGTAAATATCACCGAAATGTAAAATCTCTGCCTTTCAATTTCAAATTGTTATCTTCCGAAATTAATGAACTTCTAAATTCTGTCCCTGCGGGACATCTCCCGAAGGGAGACAAATTCATTATTCTATCTATGGGCGCCGGCGATGTTTACAAACTTACGGAAAAATTAAACCTGTTATAATTATTAGAAAATTCAATAAAAATGATTAATAGCAAAAACAATGCCTTCACCCTCATTGAGCTTCTCATCGTCATCGGCGTTTTGGCGATTCTGGCCACCG
>JBBTRS010000028.1:0-14069 GCA_038065115.1 Patescibacteria group bacterium | reverse complement strand
GCACCACTTTTATCAAGACCTATCCTTTTTTTGAGTTCTCTTATAGCATTGCCATTATGTTTTAACCTTTTTTCTCTTTGTCTCGCCAGATTTTCAAGTGAGTACGCTTCATAATAATAAATATCCCAAGGCATATATCGCCTGGTTGAAATTTCTTTTCCGGAATTATGATCTTCTAATCGCTTCATCAAATTATTTGTTGAACCTACGTAAACTTGATTGTAATTCCTGCTTTTAAGGATATAGACGTAACACATAAAAGTGGTGCTGGGTGAAGGCGTTGTTTTTGCTATTTAGCATTTTACGATATCACATTCTCTCGGGAAAACTTATTCCCAGAATATTAAATAAGTTTTTAAAAACTATTTGAGTCGCTTTTATCAGTTCCAAACGAGCGGCCGTTAAATCCCGCTTTTCGCCGATAATTTTTTCCTTTTCGTAAAAATTATTAAACTCCCGACTTAAATCCAGGGTAAACCGAATCAAGGCTTGGGGATTATAATTTTCCGCTGCCGTCTCTATGACTTCGGGGAATCTCGCCAACACCCGCATCAAATTTATATCTTCCGGGGTATTAAGTAATTTTAAATTAATGACGTCGGACGTCATTATATTAATCTTGGTGGATTTCCGCAAAATACTATTACATCTTACCGCCGCATACTGCGCGTAATAAACCGGGTTTTTTAAAGACTGTTCTTTGGCTAAATCTAAATCAAAATTCATATGAGTGTCCGGAGAACTCATTAAAAAGAAAAATCTGGCCGCGTCCAAACCAACCTCATCAATCAATTCATCAATTGTCACATAAGAACCGGTTCTTTTGGACATCTTCACTTCCTTCCCCTCTTTAAGAAGCCGAACCAATTGTATTATTATAAAAGCGATATTTTCTTTCTTATAACCAAACGCTTCAGCGGCGGCTTTTATTCTGTCAATATAACCATAATGGTCTGCTCCTAGAAAAATAATCAGCTTGCCAAAACCTCTCTTGAATTTATTCAAGAGATAAGCGATGTCTGACGCGAAATATGTTTTCTCTCCGCCTGCTTTTATCAATACCCTGTCTTTGTCGTCTCCGAATTCCGTTGATTTAAACCAAACTGCTTCTTCTTTTTTATACGTAAGATTTTTTTTCTCAAGCTCGTTTATCGTTTTTTCAACCGCCTTGCTTTTATACAAACTTTTTTCGGAAAACCAATTATCAAACTTTATCCCCATTTTTTTGACCGCCGGTTTTATTATTTCTTCTAAAATTGTTTTCGCCGCTTTTTCCCCAACCCCCATCGGATTTTTTTCCGCGATATTTTCCCGCAACTTTTCAATATAATCGCCTTTATAAACCGCTTGCTCGTCTCCCAAAACCGAATGCCCTAATTTTTTTATTTGTTCGCCGGTGTCATTAATATAATATTCCCTGGCTACTTTGTAATCCGCTTTTTCTAAAACCTTCGCCAAAACATCTCCGCAAAAACCGCCCCGACCGTTGCCGATAGTTAAAGGGCCCGTGGGATTGGCTGAAATAAATTCTATATTTATTTTTTTATTCTTGCCTGATTTTAGATTCCCGTATTTTTCTTTTTGTTTTAAAATTTCCTTAAGTTCATTTTGTAAAACTTTCGGCGTCAACCAAAAATTAATAAATCCCGGCGCTGCCGCTTCTATTTTTTCAAATAATTTTGGCTTGACGCTTGACACTTGATGCTTGATGCCTTCAGCTATCTCCATCGGATTTTTTCCTTGTGATTTAGCTAATCGCAAGGCCACATTAGTGGAATAATGTCCGAATTTTTCATTTTCCGAGAAAAAAATTTCTACAACCATTGATTCCCTGACGGCTTTTTTAAGACAATCGGCAATTTTTGTTTTAAGCATTAATTCAATTATACCCCGTACTACAACTCCAAGGAAATACCCTCGTATAATATATTTTTCTACCTAACACTACCTAGATGTTGTAGTACGGGGTATACTTAAAATTAATGGATATTGCCACCAACAAACGGGCTTATTTTGATTACCAAATCCTGGAAACCTACGAAACAGGCATTGAATTGAAAGGTTTTGAGGTAAAAGCCATAAAAACCGGCCATGTGAATTTAGCCGGTTCTTACGCTATTATCAAAAATAGCCAGCTTTGGCTTCTTAACGCGGATATTCCGGCTTATCAACCCAAAAATTCTCCTCCTGATTACGACACCAAAAGAACTAGGCGACTCTTGATTAAAACTTCGGAAATAAATGACCTAATAGGCCGCGTCAAAGAAAAAGGCTTGACTTTAGTGCCACTCAAGGTTTACACTAAAAACGATAAAATCAAGATTGGAATTGGATTGGCTAAGAGCCGAAAAGAATACGACAAAAGAGAATTCATCAAAAAACGAGAGGCTCAGCGCCAAATCCAAGAAAAATTAAGGGGATGAAAGGTTTCGACAAAAGACGCTCTTTAAAACAGCAGGCCGAGCGCTAACTCGTTAATCTGGCAAACAAACAATAACTGCCAAAAACAACTTGGCTCCGGCGTTAGCTTTCGCTTAATGCCGCATCCCTTGTCGGTTGCTCAAACTGATAAGAAGGGTGTCATAAATTGAGCTTGTCCGTTAAAAAGCCGATTTTAACGGAGACCTTTCCGGCAAAGAGTTTAGAATTTTTAGTTGCTAAATTCTAGGTTCTAAATTCTAGGTTCTAATTTAGCTAAGCCTGTAGAAGTTTTTTTGAAAAATCTTTTGGACGGGGTTTCAATACTCCCATCTCCACTAATTAAATTCAATATCTAACTATTAACTATCGCACTAACAATCAAATTACCGCCCCGGAATTAAGAGTGATCGATGACGCTGGCGCGCATATCGGGATAATGCCGAAAGAGGCGGCTTTGAATTTGGCCAAAGAAAAAAATCTTGATTTAATAGAAATTGTTCCGGTGGCCAAACCGCCGGTAGCTCAAATAATCAGTTTTGATAAGTTCCGATACCAAAAAGAGAAAGAGTGGAAAAAACAACGGCTAGCCCAGAAAAAAATCGCCGAATTAAAACAAGTTAGGATTAGCCCGCGAGCCGCCAAAAACGATCTGGAAGTCAAAGCGGCATTGGTAGAAAAATTCCTGCAAGCCGGCCATAAAGTGGAAATCAATCTGTTTCTGAAAGGCAGAGAAAAATATAACCGGGACTGGGGGCTTTTAAAACTTAAAGATTTCCTTAAAATAATCAAAATCCCCCACAAAATCACGCTGGAACCGAGATTTATCGGAAAAGGGTTTGTGGTCCAGGTGATTAAATAAAAAAATCCCTGGATTTGCAAAATAAATTTAGATGGGTATAATCATAAAATGAAAAAAAGTCTGTCCAAAAGAATAAGAATCAGTAAAAAAGGAAAAATTCTAAGAAAAGCCATGGGCCAGGGTCATTGCCGGGCCAACAAAAGAACCGCCCAAAGAAAACGAAGAAAGATATTAAGAGGGCTTTTGCATGGTGAGAAATTTATAAAAAAACATCTATGACCAGAGTTAAAAGAGGAATAACCTCCCGTAAAAAAAGAGAGAAGATCCTTAAATACACCAAGGGTTATCGCTGGAGCCGCAAAACTAAAGAAAGAGCGGCTAAAGAAGCCCTGCTTCACGCCTGGACTCACGCTTTTCGCGGCCGCAAAGAAAAGAAAAGAAATTATCGCCAACTTTGGCAAACTCAAATTAACGCCGCGGTTCGCCAAAAAAATCTTAGCTACAGCAAGTTTATTGCCGGACTCAAAGAAAAAAACATCAAGCTTGATCGCAAGGTTCTAGCTGAACTAGCTAAAACTCAACCCGCCGTTTTTGAACGGCTTTTGGGTGTTGTCCAGAAATCTAAGTGAAATCGCTTGCCCAGCATTAATCTCGTTTGAGCTTCTAAAGCGGGAAAAGAACCCAAGACAATTAAAGTCAGGGGCATTAGCACCCATTGAGCCAAGTATGAAAAATAATGCCTGGCTTTAAATTCTTTCGGTTTTGGCGGCAAAAGAGAAAGCGCTAAAACGGCGGAAGTGACAATGCCCACGCTGGCCAAGGTCATAATAAAACTGGTTATCCGCGGTAAATTATAAGAAAGAAGGCTAATATTAAAACCCTCGCCACCGATTACCACCGGCAACCAGCCGAAAATAAAAATAATCAAAGCGTTAGTCGCCCAAGAATGAAAATCTTCTATTAAATGAAAACCCCGATAAAATTTTTGCTTCCAAGATATTCCTTTCTTAAAAAATCCCGATAGAACATAAGGGATATTTTCCACCCCCCAGGCCCAGCGTCGCTGCTGCTTATAAAGGTTTTTAACCGTCCGCCAAAAAGTCGGAGCAACATTGGCATCCATGTAAACCGGGCAAAACAAAGGCACTGTCCGCCAATCGCCGTTATAGTGTAGAAAAAATTGCCAAAAAATCCGTGAATCTTCGGAAACAATATCGGTCTGCCAAAAACCAACTTCAACCAAAGCCTTAAAAGGCATGGAATGTGAAGAAAAAGTGGTTAATCTCTCCGACCAAGATTGGTGCATCATCATCCAAAAAGTGGTGGAAAAAGCCACTACTCGCGTCAAAGCCGGAGCTTGATAAATGTTATTAGTGAAAAGAGGAATGGGCTGATAACTGGAATGCTGGGGTTTCTCGGCCGTCAAAAATTTATAGGTTAATATCCCAAAATACTCGGGGCTGGCCTGGGTATCAATATCAAAAGCGGAAACTAAAATATTTTCATAAGGAATTTTTAAATGATCAATGATTGATTTCTTGGCTTCTTTGATCGCCCAAGTTTCGTTTGATCCCTTGCCGGCAATTTCTCCCGACAAATCAGCGGGATGACAGCTGACTAAAAATCTAAAAAAACAATGTTCAAATTCCTCCCTGATTTTTTGAGCCGTCATCAGAGCAACTCCCCCTGCTTTCGCTTCGGTAGCTAAAACAACGATTAGCTTTTCTTTGGGATAATTAACGTTTTTCAAGCTTAAAAAAGCTTCCCGCACCACCTCGTAGGGTTCTTTATACATCGGTAAAATTATCAAATGATAAATTTCTGAAACTTGAGATTCGGGAATTGAAACCTGAAGTTTGTCCACCCAATTAATTTTTTGATTAGCCCGCATCTGCCTGAAACCGGCTTGTAAGTGCAAATATAAAAACAGATTTTTGAAAAGCCAGTAACAGTCAAAAAGAATAATAAAAACGGCCACCCAAACCGGTTTTGTAAAAGACAAAAAAAACAAAAGGCCCAAAGTCAGCCAAGTTAAAACCCCCGGAAGAATTTCTAAAAGCTTTCTTTTCATTAATTTCTAAGGATTATATCACCGACACTAAGTTTGTTGAAATCTCTTTTTGTTTTTGTTTAAATTCATATATTCGCCTGCCGGCAGGCAGGTAAATACTCGAAATCCGCAATGATATGAAAATCCTATCTATTGAAACTAGTTGCGATGAAACAGCGTTGTCACTGATTGACGCTAACGGAGGTTTGAGAAAACCGCATTTTAAGATTTTGAAAAATTTAGTGGCTTCGCAAATTAAAATTCATCAGCCGTTCGGAGGCGTCGTGCCTAATTTGGCGAAAAGAGAACACCTCAAAAATCTGCCGATGCTTCTTGGAAAAATTCAGCCGTCAATAAAATCAATTGATCTGATTGCGGTTACTGTCGGCCCCGGCTTAGAACCCTGTCTTTGGACCGGAATTGAATTCGCCAAAGATTTATATAAAAGCGTCGGGCGTCAAGCGTCAGGCGTTAAGTTAATTGGCGTCAACCACCTTGAAGGCCACTTGTATTCGTTCTTGCTAAATCCTAAATCCTGTATTCCAAATCCTGCGTCACTATTTCCCGCCATCGCCCTTATCGTTTCCGGCGGCCATACGATTTTGCTTTTAATGAAAAATTTAACCGATTGGAAAAAACTCGGCGAAACCCGCGATGACGCCGCCGGCGAGGCTTTTGATAAAGTCGCCCGGCTTTTAAACCTCCCCTACCCCGGCGGTCCCAATCTGGAAAAACTAGCTAATCATGGAAACTCAACTTCCATAAATTTTCCCCGACCAATGATTTATCAAAAAAATTACGATTTCAGTTTTTCGGGACTGAAAACCGCCGTCCTCTATTATCTAAAAGATAATTTAAAGCTAAAAATTTTTTCTCAAAGCGAGGCTCGAGGAGCGAGCGGGCATGGTTCCGAGCGAAGCGAGGAGAGCGAGCGACGAAAGCCAGCGAGCGAGCACGCTGGGCGAGCGAGCGGTAGTCTTGAGAAAAAGTTTTTAGCTAACGTCGCCGCCAGTTTTCAACAAGCCGTCATTGATGTTTTGGTCAAAAAAGCCATTAGCGCCGCTGAAATGTTTAAAGCCAAATCAATTCTGATTTCCGGCGGCGTCGCCAACAACAAAGCTCTCCGTCAAGCTTTCAAAAAAGAAAGCAAAAAAAATAAAATTAATTTTTTCGCTCCTTCTTTGGAATTCACTACCGATAACGCGGCCATGACCGCCGCAGCGGCTTATTTCAATCACCTAAAAAATAAAAAGAGCCGTCTTATTGCTCAATCCAACCTAACCATCTAAAATAAATACGATGGATAAGGCTTACGATCCAAAACAAACTGAAGAAAAAATATACCGTCTTTGGTCAAAAAGCGGTTATTTTAACCCCGACAAACTTAAAGCAAGAAATTCTTACGCCATTTTACTTCCGCCTCCCAACATCACCGGCTCTTTGCATATGGGCCACGCTCTAAACGCGACCATCATTGACATCCTAATCCGTTGCAAACGAATGCAAGGGCTGGGAGCAATTTGCCTGCCCGGCACTGATCATGCCGGTATCGCTGCCCAAAATGCCGTGGAAAAAGAACTCAAAAAAAACGGTGTCAGCCGTTTTGATTTAGGTCGAGAAAAATTCGTTCAAGCCATCTGGGAATGGAAAGAAAAATACGGCCACATTATTTTGGGACAGCTCCAAAAAATCGGCCTTTCCGCTGATTGGTCGCGAACGCGTTTTACGATGGACCAAAAATACAGCGAAGAGGTTAAAAAAACTTTTATTCATTATTATGAAAAAGGGTTGATTTATCGCGGCGAAAGAGTCATTAGTTGGTGCCCCCGCTGTCAAACCAGTCTTTCGGATTTAGAAATTGAATACCAGGAAGAAAAGAGCTATCTTTGGTACCTCAAATACCCGCTGGTTAAAATTCCAAATTCCAAATTCCAAATTCCAAATTCTATCACGGTAGCCACAACGAGGCCGGAAACAATGCTTGGCGACGCGGCCGTAGCCGTCAACCCCCAAGACAAAAGATACCAAAACCTGATTGGTCAAAAAGTGATTCTGCCGATTTCCCCCTATGGGGGATCTCCCGAAGGGAGAAAAAACCGAGAAATTCCCATTATCGCTGATAGAGCCATTGATTCTGGTTTTGGCACCGGCGCGGTTAAAATAACGCCTGCTCACGACTTTTTAGACGCCGAGATTGCCGAACGGCACCACTTGCCATTCTATCAAGTCATTAATGGAAAAGCTCAAATGACAAAAGAAGCCGGCCTGGATTTTGAAGGATTGTCGGTTTCGGCTGCCCGGGAAAAAATAGTTGAAGAGCTTTCAAAACAAAATTTGATTGAAAAAACAGAAGATTATCGGCATAATGTCGCCCGTTGTTACCGTTGCCAAGCCAAGATAGAACCCCTTCCCAGCCAACAATGGTTTTTAAGAATGCCGGCTTTGGCGAAAATGGCCGAAAAAGATGTCCGTTCCCAAAAAACTGAAATCTTTCCTAAAAAGTTTGAAAAAACATATTTTGACTGGTTAAAAAATATCAAGGACTGGTGTATTTCTCGGCAAATCTGGTGGGGACATCAATTGCCGGTTTGGTTTCATGAACCAAAATGCGTTCCCCCGCAAGGCCGCGAAAAAGATATTGTAAAATGCGTCGAGATGAAAGTTTCTCTGACCGAACCGAAATGCGAATATTGCGATGCCAAATTCAAGCAATCAGAAGAAGTCCTTGATACCTGGTTTTCTTCCGCTCTTTGGCCGTTTGCGGAATTATCAAAAAAAGATTTAAAGAAATTTTATCCGAGCGCCGTTTTAGTAACCGACCGCGGCATTATCAATCTTTGGGTAACCCGAATGATTTTTTCGGGATTAGAATTCCTTAACCAAGAACCCTTTGCCAAAGCATTTATCCACCCCACGGTTTTAACCAAAGAAGGCAAAAGAATGTCTAAAAGCTTGGGCACTGGAGTTGACCCCTTAAATTTAATCGAAGCCTTCGGCGCTGATGCCACTCGTTTCGGGATTATTTGGCAAATGATGTCCAATCAAGATATTCGCTGGGACGAAACAGCGGTTTTAGCCGGAAAAAAGTTTTGTAATAAAATCTGGAATGCCTCCAGGTTTGTTTTGGCGAATAAACCTGCGGGCGACAGCGCGGATTTGGCGCGCGGATTAACACGGATAAAAAAATTAACCCCGGCTGACAAAAAAATCATAAAACAATTAGAAGCAACTAAAAAATCTGTCGGTGAAGACATAGAAAAATTCCGATTCGGCCACGCCCTGCGAACAATTTACGATTTCTTCTGGCATCAATTCTGCGATGTTTATATTGAAAAATCCAAAAAACAGCTTTCAACCAGTGAATCAAAACTTAAAACTCAAAAAATTCTTTTGTCTATTCTTACGGAGTCTTTAAAAATGCTTCATCCTTTTATGCCTTTCGTCACCGAAGAAATCTATCAAAATTTTTCTTCTAAAAAGCAAAAATTATTAATAACGGCAAAATGGAATTAACAAAATGGCTTTTTTAATGATGCTCCTGGGCATTCTGCCTGGCTTGGTCTGGATATTGTTTTATCTCCAGGAAGATCCCCATCCTGAACCAAAACACTTAATTCTTCTGTCTTTCGTGGTAGGCGGTTTAATGGCTGTGCCGGTTTTTGTAATCCAGCTTTTGACTAAAGACCTCTTGGATTTTTTGAATATAAGAAACGTTATCGTCTTAATCATCGTCTTGGCCCTAATTGAAGAATTTTTTAAATTTACCGCCGCTTTTTGGGTGACCAACAAAAATTCCGAATTCAACGAGCCAATTGACGCTATGATTTATTTAATCACGGCGGCATTGGGCTTCGCCACCATAGAAAATATTTTATTCATAGGCCATGCCTTAAAAACCGTCTCCCTAACCACGGCCTTTAGCACAGCCGCTCTGCGTTTTATCGGAGCCACTCTGCTTCACGCTCTAGCTTCCGGCCTAATGGGCTATTACTGGGCTATCGGAATAATCAAAAAATCGCTCTTAAAAAATATTATTTACGGCTTATTTCTAGCCGGATTAATTCATTCGGTTTTTAATTATTTGATATCGGAATTCCAATCGGCGAATTTTATCCTGCCAAGCTTATTCCTGATTTTAAGCGCCGTTTTTGTTCTGATTAATTTTGAAAAGTTAAGGAAAATGGTATAATAAAAAAATGAATCAAGAAAATAAAAACAAAGAAGAGTTTTTAGACGGAGAATTGGGCGGAGAATCTGAAGGACAATTAACTGTTGACGTCTATCAGACAGATAATGAAATTATCGTTCAGTCAACAGTGGCCGGCGTTTCACCTGAAGAATTAGACATCAACATCAGCACCGAAGGCGTGACTATCAAGGGGAAAAGAGAGAGAGAAGAAGAGGTTAAAGAAAAGGATTATTTTTACCAAGAATGTTTTTGGGGTTCTTTTTCCCGTTCCATTATCTTGCCTCAAGAAATCGACCCCGAACGTTCCACTGCCGTCATTAAAAATGGAATTTTGACTATTCGGATGCCGAAGCTTGAACGTCAAAAAGCCAAAAAAATAAAAGTAAAAATTGATTAAACCCCCACACCAATTGTGGATAAATAAATTCGTTTTACGAATTTATACTAAATATTTTATATTTTTATTAACCTAGTTTTAAAGACTATATCTAGTTAAATTTTTATGAAAATAATCCACAATTGGTGTGGGGGTGAATTCTTAGAAGCATCGGCCGTTTTTGTCGGCACCATAATCGGCGTGGGAATTTTTGGCTTGCCCTATATCGCCTCCAAGGCCGGTTTCGGAATAATGATTGTTTATTTTTTCGTCTTAACGATTTTGGTCATCGTCATTCACCTTCTTTTGGCCGAAGTCAGCCGCAATACCGATAAAATTGCCCGCATTCCCGGTTATGCCGAAGAATATTTAGGAAAAGGCTGGGGAAAATTCAGCTTGATTGTTTCTTCGTCGGGCTTGATCGGCGCTCTCTTGGCCTATATTATTCTCGGAGGGAAATTTCTCACTTGGTATTTTGCTCCCTATTTCGGCGGAGGAGAACTTGTCTATACCCTGCTCTATTTTGCTTTTGGATCTTATCTGATTTACAAAGGAATAAAAGGCATTGCTAAAACCGAGCTGATAATGGTGCTAACCTTTATGCTTGTCCTTTTGCTTTTCTTTTCCCGAGGACTGCCTTTTTTGCGCTTGGAAAACCTTTTCACCTTTGATCCTCATTACCTGGTCCTTCCTTACGGGGCTGTTCTCTTTTCTCTTTGGGGCTTATCTTTGGTGCCCCAAGTCAAAGAAATGACGGGAGGAGAAAAGAAAAAACTGCGTTTAATAATAAGTTCCGGCATCGCTTTAACCGGAATTTTCTATATCCTCTTTATTCTCATCATTCTCGGCGTCAGCGGACCAAAAACCTCGCTCGACGCTTTCTCCGGTTTCGCCTTGACTGTCGGCGATAAAATAGCTCCACTGGGTTTTGTTTTTGGCATCTTAACCACCTTTACTTCTTTCATCGCTCTGGGCTTATCTTTGAAAAAAACCTTTCAGTACGATTTAAAAATGACGGAAAAGGCTTCTTGGTTTATTGCCTGTTTTTCCCCGCTATTGCTGTATTTTTTAGGAAACAAAAATTTTTTGGAAGTAATTTCTCTCACCGGAGCAGTAATGTTGGGGATTGAAGCAATTATTGTTATTTTTATCTATAAAAAGTTTTTTGAGAAGAAATTTCAAAAAAAAGCGCCGTTGTGGATCTATCCCCTGGCTTCTTTTTTCTTGATTGGCTTGATTTCCTACATATTTTCACCGATTCTTTTTAAATAATTGTTTCCGCGAAAAACCAATTAGATCAAATTTGTATATTTGACAAGCTTTGTTTTTGGAATAAACTTCAGAATAAATCTGTTTAACGGAACATTAACAAATTAAAAGGGGGTGAAAATGGACAATGTAAAAATAACCATCGTTGGAGCGGGGGTAGTCGGGTTGGCTTGCGCCGCTGAACTTTCCAAGATTTCCGCTGATATTGTTGTGGTTGAAAAGAACAATTCCTGCGGCCAGGAGGCCAGTTCGCGAAACAGCGAAGTTATTCATGCCGGAATTTATTATCCGCGAAATTCGCTCAAAGCAAAATTATGCGTTGAAGGCAAAAAATTGCTTTATGCTTATTGCCAAAAATATCGCGTTGGCTATAAAAAATTAGGCAAATTGATCGTGGCAATCACTCCGAATGACTTAAGGCCGATGGAAGAACTTTACCGAAATGGCCTAAATAACGGAGTCTGCGATTTAAAAATTCTATCGCGAAAAGAGGTAGGCAAAATGGAGCCTCGTATCAATGCCCTAGCCGCCGTCTATTCGCCGTCAACCGGAATTTTGAATTCGCACGATTTAATGAAATCGCTAGAAGCGGGATCAAAAATCAGAAACGTAATGTTCGCCTATAGTAATGAATTAGTCGGCGTAGAAAAACAGCAAAGCGGGTTCAAAATTACCATCCAGGATCAAAACAATGATATTTTTAGCTTTGCCAGTCAATTTCTTGTCAATGCCGCCGGTCTTAATTCGGATAAAATCGCCCGTTTAGCCGGTATTCAAAAAAAAGAATACGCTTTAAAATACTGCAAAGGCGATTATTTCCGGGTTTCTCGCGGCAAAGCGAAATATCTTTCCCATTTAATCTATCCCGTCACCGATAAAGAAAGTGTCAGTTTAGGCATGCACACTGTTCTGGATTTAGGCGGGGGTTTAAAACTGGGACCGGACGCGGAATATGTTGATAAAATTGACTATACCGTCAACGAATCCAAGAAAGAATCTTTTTATCGGCAATGTCGTCTGATGCTGCCTTTTATTGAACTGGAAGATTTGTCGGCGGATATGTCAGGAATAAGAGCAAAGCTTCAAGGCCAGGGCGAGGGATTTAGGGATTTTGTAATCCAAGAAGAAACCGAACAAGGCTTGCCCGGATTGATTAATCTGATCGGGATTGAATCGCCCGGATTAACTTCTTCTCTGGCTATCGCCAAAGAAGTGAAAAAAATTATCGCGTAAAACGCGCGCGCTAATACTTATCGGTAAATATTTGCCGATATGAACAAAAACAAAACCAGTCTGCCCAACAACAGGCTGGTTTTTTAATAATCTAGAGAAAAATGATGACCCAAAAAATAAAGCCAGGAAAAAATTCCTGGCTTTTTACTGCCATAAAATCCCAATTGGAACTTTATATATCATGCCTACTCAGTATAAAATTCTTTTTTAGCGGGAATATAGATGGTGCTGAAAGACGCTTTCGGAGAGGAATGGCCAGGACGAACCGCCACCACGCCTACCCGATAAAGATGATCTAAGTCTTTCTCGTCTTTTTTCGTCTCCGCGCTTAAACGAATTACAACGTGTTCAACCAATTTAAGCTTATTTTTACAAAAAATCGGCTTCGCTTTCATTTGATTCCTCCTTTTTTGATATTATCAAAACAAAGAATAACCCCCGCAATTCCCGAAACCTTAAAAATCCTTATCTCTGCCTTGTTAAAGAGCTTCTTGTTAACGATAATTAATACTCTTTTTTCTAAATCTGTCAAATTTTGACAAATTTTGATATTTTTGCTAAAATAGCGTCATCTAAGCGAGTTCTTTAACATAAAAACAAAAGGAGGTGATATTAAAAATGGAAGGATTCTTGGTTATCAGCTGGTGGGATGATTTTAAAAAAGCCCATGTCGTGCCGGTAGTAACGACGCACAACGACAAAAAAATAGCCGAAGAAGAATTAAAAAACAGGAAGAAAAATTTAGGAAAAAATTCTAAAGTCATTTTGGCCAAAGTAATTAAAGAATTTTAAGGAGGTGATAAAATGTTGAATTTTGTTTTCAATATCCGCAATAGCGAAGATTTATCGGCTGTTTTGCTCGTCGGCTGTTCTTTTTTAATAATCATTTTCGTTCTTTTTGAGATGGTCAAAACAATCATAAAAGATTGCCGCGAAAAAAAAGAAGAAGCGACAGAAACGGTGTAGCGACATCCCAAGAACAAATTAAAAAGCCCCTTGGAAATTTTCCAAGGGGCTTACTATTTTATAGTTATTCGTTTGCTACTTCTACGGCCGTACCAGCTACCGCGCCGGCCGTCGCGCCAATCATAATCGCCTTTGTCCGAGTCCAACTTTTTGCCGCTCCGCCCCACCAATTGCTGTTAACGCCAACAAAGCCAAGAACAGCTCCCGTTGCCGCCCAATCAGCAATATCAACTATTGGTGGAGTGGAAATTTTTTCGGCCAATTGGTTGTTTTCAAAATATCCAACTTCGTAAGCGCCTTCGCTAACAATGTTGGTTAAATCTCCGGTTATTCTGCCAAAACCGTTAGTCAGGCCTTTGGCTATTGAAACAATCGGCCCGTCCTTTCCTTTTACGACATTGGTCAATGTCGTAACTACTATTTCCGTCGTACCAACAACCGGACTGAACGCTCCTTTTATTACCCTAACCAAAAGATTCTGGGCAAAAACCGGCGTTGCCAACGAAAACACCAACATCGCCACCGCCATTACTCTAACAAGCTTTTTCATATCTCACCTCCTTTCTGTTATATTTTGCTGTAAATGTACTTTTTATGAGTTTATAATAATTAGCTTTGATTGTCAAAAAATTAGCCCTGCTCCGACGGATCGGAACAGGGCTGAGGGCTAAGTCCAAAGGGACTGAAGTCCCGAGGATCTTAGGATTGAGAACTGACTTGCCTACCGCAGGCAGGCTTGCGACACGACGAACGCGAACCCGCCGTC
>JBBTRS010000027.1:0-12452 GCA_038065115.1 Patescibacteria group bacterium | reverse complement strand
AAATAAAATGAAAGAAAGAATTACATCGGTTAATCTTTTAACAGCGTCAAACAAGGGTTTTCTTGTGATGATTTTTTCAATAAACCAGGCTTCTTCTAATTCTTCCAGGGGAATTTTTCCGAAAATCGTTTCATGGAAACTGATAAAATCGGTTATAGCCAGCTCCAGGGGCAATAATTTATAAATTGATTCCATAACCGTTAATTTTTTAGTGATTTGCGGCGGCAAGACAATGGTGTTGATTTTGTTTTCGGTGATTAATTCCCAAAGATTTTGCTTGTCAATTTTTTTATTTTCTTTCAGCCAGGAAACGACATCGTAGCCGAGCGGAAGATTGGAATTCAAGTAAGAAACAATTTCCGCGATTCTGGGCGAGTTTCCGATCATCAGCAGGCGATAACGCCAGCCGTTGAAAAGCAGGGCATTGGCTACCAATAATCGCCATACATAACTTGAAGATCCGAAGACAAAACCGAAAATCAAAAGATTTGTTTTTGGAGTTAATCCCAAAACAGGCGACAAGAGATAGAAGATGATTATGGAAACTATCGCGGCGATAACGACAGCCAGAGAAAGATTGCCGATTAACGTAATGTCGTTTTT
Source organism: Patescibacteria group bacterium (assembly GCA_038065115.1). Classification (GTDB taxonomy): domain Bacteria; phylum Patescibacteriota; class Minisyncoccia; order UBA6257; family MFKM01; genus MFKM01. Next base: position 11,849 of record JBBTRS010000027.1, on the reverse strand, counting down.
AAGAATTTTTACTTGGTATAAATCAGCCAGGTAAAAAATTGACAGCCAGACAACCAAAATCAAGGAAAAAGGCTTTAAATGAGCCCGAAAATAATACGTCAAATCGGAATAGCCATAGCGGACAATCAAAGCAAGAATCAAAGTGGCGTAAAAAAGAAAGACATCGCCAACCAGCACCGCCAATTGTTTCAGTTTAAAATTAAAGCTCATACAAACTGCTTGTATTTTATAATAAATCGTTTAATTCTCAAAATGTTAAACATTTAATAATAAAACTATTTAAAAAACTTATCCCCAGTTTACTATTGTAAAAGCACGATCGTGGAATTACAATAGTAAATAATAATTAAACGAATATATGCTGACAGAAATAGTTTTAGAAATTTTTAAAAATTTAGAATGGCTAACCACCGACGTTATTTTTACCGACTATCAGAGCTCTTACGGAAATCTCCGGCGATATTTGCGTTTCGGCAGACCGCAGCGTTTGAAAAAAGAAGGCAGGGCTGGTTTGGAAAAAGGAGAGCGTCAGAAATTCCACAATCTTCTTTATCAGCTCAAAAAACAAGAATTTATTGAAAAGAAAAAAGATAACGGCAAAAAGACGGTTTGGAGATTAACATCGGAAGGCCAGCAACGTTTAAAATTTTTAAAAAGTAAAAAACTTTTGTCTCCTTTAAAATCTTCCGGCGAAGAAAAAAAAGACTGCCAAAAGATTATAGTTTTTGATATTCCGGAGAATCAAAAGAAAAAAAGAGACTGGCTAAGAGATACTCTTACTAACTTTAATTTTTCAATGATTCAAAGAAGTGTTTGGATGGGCGATAGCCAATTGCCAGAAGAATTTTTTTATTCTCTGAAAGAATTAAATCTGATGCCCTGTATTCACATTTTCGCCGTAAACAAAGAAAAAACAGGGACTCTTGAGTCAGACCGTTGATATTTTTTAAACCTTGAACCTTCTAAAACCCAAAAGGTTTATTTACTATTATTATTCCACGATCGTGGAATCACAATAGTAATTGATTGCCTTGTTGTTCGTTGGCCGTTTGGCAAGGCTGTATTTTTTGACTTTTTCCAAAGGATAGTTTATTATGCTAACAGCAATTTACGGTTATTTAATATAATCTTGTTGCTAGCGGGATATTGAAAATTTCAGATAAAAAGATTGCTAATTATTAAATACTAATTATAAAAATATGGGTGGCGTACCAGTAAAACATCATTCAAAATCAAAAGTCGGCAGGAGACGATCACAGCTTTTTTTGAAGAAAGGAAAATTCGCGGTTTGTCCTGTTTGCGGTGGTCCGAAGTTGCCGCATTGTTCCTGCTCACAATGTAAAAAATAAAGGGTTTGGTCTGAAATTTCGAGCCGAAGGCGATGAAATTTCAGCAACCAAGCCTTTACCCAGCACATAACTTGTTATGTGCTGGGTGCTCATAATTACAGATCCGCCAAAATTTGCGAAATAAATTTAGGCGGATATAATTATGGCATGGCTTCTCGTCAATTAGCTCGATCTATCGTTATTCAATCGCTTTACGAATGGGATTTTTACGGCCAAAAAGCCGATCTCATAGCTATTATTGAACGCAATTTAAAAGAATTCGGTCCAGGATTGGATGAACCGGAATTTGTTTGGCGTTTAACCCAGGGCATTATTGATCATCGCGAAGAGATAGATCAGATAATTTCAAGAGCGGCTCCGGAATGGCCTTTAAATCAAATTTCTGTCATTGATCGCAATTCTCTAAGAATCGGTCTCTACGAATTGCTTTACGCCGACCGGAAAGAAGTGCCGGCTAAAGTGGCGATTAACGAAGCCATTGAAATAGCTAAAAATTTCGGCGGTCCTAATGCGGGAAAATTTATCAACGGTGTTTTGGGAACGGTTTATAAAGAAATAGAAAAAGCGAAGAAGTGATTAGCCACTAGCCACTAGTAACTAAATATTTTTATGAATACATCGGACCTGGAAAAAACAATAGGAGTTGTCTTTAAAAACAAGAAACTGCTAAAAGAGGCCATAACCCACCGTTCTTATCTCAACGAGAATCCTAACGAAGGACCGCATAATGAACGAATGGAATTTTTGGGAGATTCGGTTTTGGAATTGATTACTTCCGAATTTCTTTTTAAAAAATATCCCGACCAAGCTGAAGGCCGGTTAACTGTTTTACGAGCCGCTTTGATTAATTATCAGATATTGGCTCGGGTAGCGCGGGAAATCGGTTTAGAAAATTATATTCTTTTTTCCAAAGGCGAAGCTAAGGATACCGGCAAAGGCCGCGAAGCGATCTTGGCCAATGCTTTTGAGGCGCTTTTGGCGGCCATTTATTTAGACAGGGGATACAAATCAAGCCATGGTTTCATTCTGCGGTTTTTATTGCCTCATCTTGATGAAATTTTAAAAAAGGAACTTTACAGAGATTCTAAAAGTTTTCTTCAGGAAACAGTTCAAGAGAAATTTAAAGTAACTCCGACTTATAAAGTTTTGGAAGAAAGCGGGCCGGCTCATCAAAAAATTTTTCGCGTCGGTGTTTATGTTGGCGAAAAATTAATTGCCGAGGGATCGGGCTCTTCCAAGCAGGAAGCGGAAGCTCACGCGGCTAGTCAGGCGCTATCTTCTTTGGGAGCCGTGATTTAATCTTGTAATTTGCATTTTAGATTATTTTCTTGAGGATTTTATTTTTTGATATTATTGATTATAATAATCTTATGCTTCAGGTGACAAATTTATTTTTGGCGTTGTTAGTTGTTATTTGGTTATTTTCAAAATTTCAATCTCGTCGGGGCGGAATGATTTCTCAGGCCACTTTCCGGAAGCGTTCCTTGCTTTTATTAAAATTTCCCAAAGAAGAAAAAAATATTTCCGCCGAAAGCGGATCGGCTTCGGGCTGGAAAAACGAAATTAGGCTTACTGAGAAATTTTTTGATTTATTAAGCGGGTTCGCTAATCTGGTTATTTTAGAAATAGCCGTTCATCATGTCGGCGACGAAATCCATTTTTATTTAGTCGGCGCCGAAAAGACGCTTGATTTTGTCGGCCGCCAAATTAAGAAAATTTGGCCGGGTGTTCAGTCAAGCATTGTTGACGATTATGATGTTTTCAACCCCCAGGGCTTTAACGAGGGCGCGTATTTGAAATTAGCTCACGAGTTTTCTTTGCCTATAAAAACTTACGAACAAGCCGGCGCTGATACTTTTGATCCGATCTTGGCAGTTTTGGCTAAATTGGAAGAAGTGGGCGAAGGAGCGGCTATCCAGTTGATTCTTAAGCCGGCTTCTCAGTCAATTCGCCGGAAAATTACCAATAAAGAAAAAATCGCCAAAAAGTTATTCCAAGTTAATTTCCGTTTAGTGGTTTCGGCGTCAAGTCAATATCAGGTGAAAGAAATTTTTGAGAATTTAATCAATTCTTTTTCGCGGTTTTCCAGTCTTCGGGAAAACGAATTAAAAGTAGTTAAGCCAAAAAATATCAGCAAGTTTCATTTTGGGTTTTGTTTTCGGGAATTTGACGAAGAACAGGCGATGATTCTTAACAGCGAGGAATTAGCCAGTATTTTTCATTTTCCTATCAGTTCAACGATCATTCCGAGAATTAAATGGTTAAAGTCAAAAGAAGTTAAGCCGCCGACCGGCTTTTCCGGCAGAGGCGTTGCAATCGGCGAGAATGTTTTTCAAGGACAGGTTCAGCCTATTTACTTGGATCATCCTGACAGAGCGCGTCATTTGGAGATTATCGGCCAGGCTGGCGCCGGAAAATCAACCTCTGTTATTAATCTAGCCATTGAAGACATAAAACAGGGGAGAGGCGTGGCTATTATTGATCCCGAGGGCGACATCATTAAAGGAGTGGTTGGAAATATTCCCCGTGAACGAATGGCCGATGTGATTTATTTTGATCCGACGGACATTTGGCATCCTTTCGGATTGAATCTTTTGGAATTCAATTCTGATCGTCCCGAAGAAAAAGATTTTGTCATTAATGAAACCGGCGATATTTTTCAGAAACTTTTTGCCGGAGAAACAACAGGCCCGATGTTTGAAAAATATTTAAAAAACAGTCTTCGGCTTTTATTAGTTGATATTAAAAATGAACCGGCCACTTTGCTTGATATTCCCCGGATTTTTACCGATTATGTTTTTCGTCAGAAAAAAGTCAAACAAGCGGCTGACGCGAATTTAGCCAAATTTTGGGAAAATGAAGTCGCTCTCCACGAAGTCATTCCTTTCGTCGTTTCCAAATTTAATAATTTTATCGCTAATGATTATCTCCGGCCGATTATCGGCCAAACCCGTTCGGCTTTTAATTTTCGGCGGGCCATAGACGGAGGAAAAATAATCCTAGTCAATTTAGCTAAAAGTCGGTTGGGAGACGCTAACGCTAATCTTTTGGGAATGATTTTTGCCCAGAAAATAGCTTTGGCGGCTTTTTCGCGCCTTGACCAAACCGAAGACAAACGCCGACCGTTTAGTTTTTACTTGGATGAATTTCATAACTATCTCACCGATTCTTTAGCGGTCTCTCTCGCCTCGGCTTTTAAATACGGGTTGTCTTTAAACACAATTCATCGTTCAACCGAAGAGCTTTCTCCGGCTTTGTTTAATTTGGTAAATAATTTCGGCTCTATTATTGTTTTTCGGGTCGGTTTGGACGACGCCCGGGCTTTAATTGATAAATTTGAACCGGTTTTTTCCGTCAATGATTTAATTAATTTGGATAATTTCAACGCTTTCAGCCGCATTCTTATAAAAGGGAATTTGTCGCAACCCTTCAATATCCGGATTTTATTGCCGCCGGCAGCTGACGCGGATTTGGCTCAAGAGGTTAAAGATTTGAGCCGAACGGTTTATAATCAAAATAGGCAAAAAATAGAAATGGAAATCCATGAAAGACTTCCTTCTCGTTAGTTTAATCGGTTTCTTGGCGGGCTGGCTGATTTTGCCAACCGCCGCTGTAAAAATCGCGATTACCCCGAAACTGGTTTTGTTTTCGGTGGTCGGCTTTACCATCTTGGCTCCTTTGTTGCTGGCGATAGCTTTTTATCTTAGCCGATTTTGGCCGTTTTTACGTCAGTTTGGAAAATTTTGCGCGGTAGGCGTTCTTAATACATTTTTAGGGTTCGCTATTATAAATTTACTAATGCGTTTCACGGGCATTACCGAAGGTATTTATTTCAGCTTATTTTTAGCGCCGGCTTTTTTTGCGTCCGCCACTAATAGTTATTTTTGGAATAAATCCTGGTCTTTCCAGAGTCAAACATCGGCCAGTCCGTCTGAATATTCTCGTTTCGTCCTTTTTACTTTTATTGGTTTTTTGATAAATAACGCCGCTGCTTCTTTTTTAAACAATGTGGTTGGACCGTTAGGGGATATCAAGCCGGTTATTTGGGCTAATTTTTCTATTTTAATGGCGACAGCCGTTTCTTTTATTTGGAATTTTACAAGCTATCGATTAATAATTTTTAAAAAAAAGCCCCTAAATCAATAAAATGAAACCATTCTTGTCCGTTATCATTCCCGCCTACAACGAAGCCAAGCGATTGCCTCTGACCTTGATTGATGTTAATAAATATCTCTCAACGGTTGATTATGATTATGAAATTATCGTGGTTGACGACGGCTCCAAAGACGACACCGCGGAGATAGCCGGCAGGTTTTCCCATCTCATAAAAAATCTCCGGGTAATTGATAATAAAAAAAATCACGGCAAAGGGTGGGTGGTTCGTCAGGGAATGCTTGAAGCCAAGGGGCAATGGCGGTTATTTATGGATGCCGATAACGCCACAACGGTGGAGCAATTCCAAAAAATGATCCCGTATTTATCAGAATATCAGATAGTTATCGGCTCTCGGGATGTTAAAGGCGCGAAATTGATGCCACCCCAGCCGTTTTACAAGCGTTGGTTGGGAAATGTCGGCAATTTAATCATCCAAATTTTGCTTTTGCCCGGGCTTTGGGATACTCAATGCGGATTTAAATGTTTTTCCGAAGAAGCCGCCGAAAAAATTTTCCGATTGATGAAAACCAATCGTTGGGCTTTTGATGTTGAAGCTTTGGTTTTGGGAAAAAAATTAGGTTATAAAATTAAGGAGATTCCCGTGGTTTGGGTCAACGACATTCATTCCAAAGTGAAAGCCTCGGCTTATCTTCAGTTTCTTTGGGAAGTTTTAAAAATACGCTGGCGGTTGTGGCATGAATCATGAATCTTGAATCATGAATCTTGAGACATGGAACAAAATACATTTCATCAACAACTAAAAGCAAAGATAGACAAATATGCCCATTTGATTTACCAAGCAACAAGAAAATTTCCGAAAGAAGAATTATATGGTACAATTTCTCAATTAAGAAGATCAGCTCTTTCGGTAATGTTGAATTATGTTGAGGGTTATGCTCGGGCGAGAGATAAAGTTCATAAAAATTTTTTGGAAATTTCTTACGGTTCTTTGCAGGAATCAAAATATTTATTAGATTTTTCACACAAAGAAAAATATCTTCCAGAAAACGATTACGCCCTGCTTTTTAAATTAGCAGAGGAAATCGGCGCGATGTTATGGGGAATATTAAGAAAGCTATAATTATGGTTCAAGATCCAAGATTCAAGATTCAAGATCAAAAATCTCTTTCCGAGTTGCGTTTTGATTTAGCGTCCGGGGATTGGGTGGTGATTGCCACCGGCCGCGCTAAAAGGCCGGAAAGTTTTAAAAAGGAAAAACGCGAAAAAGCGGAAGTTCTCGAAAACCAATGTCCCTTTTGCGATTTAAAGAATCAGGAAACGCCGACGCTGGTTTTCTCCGGCAATAAAAAAATTAATTTTAAGACGGGGGATAAAATTCCCGAAAATTGGACGACCGTTGTCATCCCTAATAAGTATCCGGCTTTTAATTCCGGAGAAAGTCTGGATAAACGCGTTGAAGGGAATTTGTATCAAACAATTAACGCCTTGGGTTTTCACGAAGTGGTAATCACCAGAAATCACGAAAAACAATTAGCCCGACTTTCAATTAAAGAAATCAAAGAAGTCATCAGCGTTTACCAGGAGCGATATTTAAACTTAAAGGGAAAAAAATTCGTCAATCATATTTCTATTTTTCATAATCACGGCCGGGAAGCCGGCGCTTCGGTGGAGCATCCTCATTCCCAGATTATCACCACGCCCTTGGTTGACGTTGATTCAAAAAAATCTCTTTTAAATTCCAAAGAATATCAAAAGGCCAACAAAAAATGCATTTATTGCCGAATGAACGACTGGGAAAGAAAAGTCGGGAAAAGAGTGGTTTTTGAAAATAAATATTTTTTGGTGATTTGTCCTTTTGCTTCCAAAACGGCTTTTGAAATGATCATTTCTCCAAAAAAACATTTGACTTATTTTGAGAAAATTACCGAAAAAGAAAAAGAGCATTTAGCCGAAGCTTTCAAGGTTGCCTTGAACACTCTTTATAAAGCGCTTAACGACCCCGCTTATAATTTTTATTTGCATACCGCTCCTTCCAACGATAACGGGAATCACGATTATTATCACTGGCATTTTACTATTTTGCCGAAAACCGCCATTCCGGCCGGATTTGAAATCGGGACGATGATGGAGATATCAACCATTGAACCGGAAAAAGCGGCCGAATATTTAAGAAAACATATTTAATTTACGAATAATAATATGAAGAAATTAATTATTGCCAATTGGAAAATGAACCCGGTTTCTTTAAAGGAAGCGGAATCGTTTTTTAGTTTTTTCAAAAAAGAAGAAAAAAATATTAAAAATGTTGAAGTGGTAATCTGCCCTCCATTCGTTTATATAGAATCATTAGCTAAAAGATTCAAGATTCAAGATTCAAGATTCAAGATTGGCTCGCAAGATTGTTTCTGGGAGAATCAAGGCGCTTATACCGGTGAAATTTCCCCGTTAATGTTGAAAAATTTGGGCGTGGAATATGTGATTGTAGGCCATTCGGAACGGAGAAATTATCTGGGAGAAACCGATGAAATAATTTCTAAAAAAATAAAATCAGTTTTTGAAAACGGGTTGATTCCGGTATTGTGCGTAGGCGAAACCTTGGAGCAAAAAGAAAAGGGATTAGCCGAAGAAATTGTCAGAAAACAATTAGAAAAAGACCTAAAAAATGTTTCAAGTTTCATGATTCAAGATTCAAGATTGATTGTGGCTTACGAACCGATTTGGGCGATTGGCACCGGCAACGATTGTCAGCCGAAAGACGCTTTGGAAATAATAAAACACATTAAAAATATTCTTGATTCAAGATTCAAGATTCATGATTCAAGATTGCTGTACGGCGGTTCTGTTGATCCCGGAGACGCCACCAATTATTTAAAATATCCGGAAATTGAAGGCGCTTTGGTCGGAGGAGCCAGTCTCAAAACAGAAGAATTTAAAAAAATTATCAATGAAGTGTCTAAGTCAGCTAAAACCGAATCAGCTTAAAAATAAAACCTGTTTATTGCGGGTAGATTTAAACATTGAATTTGAAAAAAAGGACGCTTTTCGGATTCAGGCAATTTTGCCGACAATTGAATTTTTAACCCAAAATGGAGCGAAGGTGATAATTTTGAGCCATCGCGGAAGACCGAAGGCAGATTCCAAATTCAAAATTCAAAATTCAAAATTCAGCTTAAAGCCGTTCGCGAAAATCATTTCCGAATTACTAAAAAAACCGGTTCATTTTATTGATTTCAATATCGGGAAGCTCGGGACATCCGATGTCTTGAAATTAATGACGTCGGACGTCGTTAATATTAAAAGGTCTCCGTCGGCTAGTATTTTCCTTTTGGAGAATTTAAGATTTTTTTCCGAGGAAGAAAAGAACGATGAACAATTCGCCAAAAAATTGGCCTCACTCGGAGATATTTATATTAATGACGCTTTTGCCGTTTCTCATCGGGCAAACGCGTCCGTAGCCGCTATTGCCAAATTCTTGCCAAGCTACGCCGGTTTGATTTTAGAAAAAGAAATTGAGAATTTAAACGCGGCAATGACGAATTTCGAAAAACCATTGGTTATTATTTTGGGCGGAGCCAAAGTTTTTGATAAAGTCGGCTTGATTGATAATTTTTCAAAAAAGGCCGATAATTTTTTAATTGGCGGAGCGATGGCTAACACTTTTTTTGCCGGTCAAGGCTTGCCGATGGGAAATTCGCTTTATGAACCCAAAATGCTTTCCCTGGTCGGTGATTTATTGACGTCCGTCGCTCCTAAATTGATTTTGCCGGTGGATTTGGTAATTCACCAAAAACAAATTTTAGATATCGGGCCGGAAACGATAAAGAATTATCAAAAATTTATTCAAAACGCCAATACTATTATTTGGAACGGCCCTCTAGGGTTTATTGAAAATAAAAAATTTGCCAAGGGGACGCAAGAAATAGCCAGGGCGATTTTAAAAAATAAAAACGCCAAAATTATTATTGGCGGCGGCGAAACAATCACCGCCCTAAATAAAATTGATTCAAGATTCAAGATTCAAGATTCAAGATTCTTTCTTTCCACCGGCGGTGGGGCGATGATGGAATATTTAGCGGGAAAAAAATTACCGGGAATAGCCGCTTTGAAAAAAACTAATTTCGCCGATGGACGATAAATATCGGAATAAAATTACAATTCAATGTCTAATCAAATAAACATAGTCAAAGCCGTTAAAAGATTGTTTTTGGCCAAAGAAAGAAACGAAAAAATCGTTCTTTGGGGCGATTACGACGCTGACGGCATTTCGGGAACTTTAATTCTTTACGAAGGACTGAAAAATCTGGGTTTTGAAAATTTATCGGTTTCGCTTTCCGGCCGAGCCGGAACGCACGAACGGGGCGAAAAAGAAATAGAAAAATTTGCCGAAAACGGAATATCTTTAATCGTTTCAATAGATTTTGGCATTTCAGCCAATGAAAAAATAAAAGCCGCCTTTAAAAAAGGAATTGATTTTATTGTCCTTGATCATCACACGCCGTCCGGGATTATTCCCGCGGGCATAATCGTCAATTACTTTGACGGCCGTTATAAAAATAAATCAGCCGCCGGGGTGGTTTTTGAACTGGTTAAAAAATTATACCGGCAAGCAAAAAGGCCGAAAGAAGAAACCGAAATTTTTTTGGATTTGGTGGCGGTGTCCATCGTATCCGACAAGATTTCTTTGACCAAGCTAAACAAAAAGATAATTATTGAAGGCGTCAAAAGAATCAACCGAGGAAACCGGGCGGGCCTTCGGGCTTTAGCTGAAAGAATTAAGATTAAAAATTTAACTGTTGATAATTTTGAAAATTTAGTCAGCCGGATTGATTTTCCCGAAGGCATTGACGAAGAAAATAATTTATTCAGGTTAATGGGCGGTGGCGACAAAAAAGAAATCAAAAAATTGGTGATAAAAATTGAAAAACATTACCAGGAAGCGCAAAGCATCATTAAGCGGATATTTGAAAAAAATATCAAAAAGTTGAATGCCTCCGGATCTTTGCCGAAAGCAATTTTTGTTGAAAATGAATTTAATTGGCCCCAGCCGGGAATCAGCGGTTTGGTGGCCAATGAGCTGGTTAAAAAATTCAATCGGCCGGTATTTGTTTACAGTCGTTTGGCTGATAAAATAAAATCTTCTGGCCGAGCGCCGGAAGATTTTAATCTGATCAAGGCCTTAGGTTCGTGTCCGAAGAAATTATTTGATAATTTTGGCGGTCATCCCAGAGCAGCCGGATTTAAAGCTTCAATAGAAAATTTTGAAAAAATAGAAGAATGTCTAAAAAAATATTTTCAATGGAAAAAATAACCATTCATTGCGACGGAGGAGCAAGAAATAATCCCGGACCGGCCGCTATCGGCATTGTGATATCGGGAATTGGGAATCAAGAATCAGCGATTAAGGGATACAGCGAGTTTATTGGCCAGGCGACTAATAATCAGGCCGAATACCAAGCGGTTATTTTCGCTCTTAAAAAATCAAAGCAAGTTTTTGGCAAGGAAAAAATAAAAAATTTAGAAATAGAAATAAAATCGGATAGCGAGCTTTTAGTAAATCAGCTTAACGGCCGATATAAAATTAAAGATCAGGATCTCCAGCCGTTGTTTTTTGAAATTTGGAATTTAAAGTCCGATTTTGCCGAAGTAAAATTCGTTCAAATTCCTCGGGAGAAAAACAAAGAAGCGGATTTGCTGGTTAATAAAGAGTTAAATAATCAGGTTCGTCTATTTTACCCCCACACCCACTGAATAAGCTGGCAAGTCATAAGCCGGATTCTGTATTTGGCGATAATTCATCTGGGCCCTCAATTGCTTGGGGGCTCTAGCAGCACCCTCCGGCATTATGCCGGAGTACGACTTTGCACCCGATAAGGATTTAGCCGTTTCACTCCCGATGTTGCCATCGGATTCGCCCCGAAGTTAATCGGGGCGCCGTAAACCTTTCGGTTCGCGGCGTCTCTGTTCGCACCTCTAAGCTTGCGCTTGACGGCTGTTAGCCGCTACCACGCTGCTGTCTATCTTGCGACAGACAGGGGTGTCCGGACTTTCCTCCCAACGCACCTCGCTAAAGCTCGGTGCTTAAGCGTCAGGCATCACGTGTCAGGCGTCAAGATTTCAAAGATTGTTTTCTCTTGATGCTTGATACATGATGCTTGATGCCGAAGCATCTCACCTTAGTGAGATGCGCTGAGCTATCGCCTGACTTACCAGCAATTTTAGAATGTCAAAAAATAACATTATTGTCAATTTTCATAAATTACGACTTACATAAGTTGTTAAACAAGGTATAATTATTTTGATGATCAGGAAAATTGTTTTTTTGGGTTCGGCATTTTTCGCTTTATTGTTTTTTGTTTTATCAAAAAATTCAGTCGCCGCGGCCGC
>JBBTRS010000026.1:34034-38520 GCA_038065115.1 Patescibacteria group bacterium | reverse complement strand
CGGAAACATTGCCGGCAGGATAACCGAAATCCCACCAGCCAGTAGAATCGTTCCAGGCGTAACGATAAGCGCTATCAATCAATCCCGTGCCACCAACGCCAGCGGCTTGATTAGCGGAAGCGAATTGGAATTTAACCGCGGTGCCGGCCGGTTGATTGCCTTTCCACGCAAGACTATTGAAAGCTACTCCGCCGGAAACGCTGGTGTCAGTAACAGACGAAAGAAGAGTGCCGACCAACGATGTCGCCACCCAAGAAGTTTTAACTTTGTAATTAGAAGTGGCGCAGGTATCGCCGATGCCGGAATTGTTGCAATTGAAACTTATCCAGCCGATAGCGTCGTTCCATGCCCAGCCGGAAAAATTACCGGAACCATCTATGGCGACTCGGTGATTGAAATTAACGCAACTCGGAACTAAATCACCGCAGTAAAAACTTATCCAACCGACGCTTTCGCTCCAAGCAAATCCGGAAAGATTGCCGGCGCCGTCGTTAGAAACTCCAAAATTGCTGGTGGCGCAGATATCGCCATTGGGCGAAGTGGCGCAATCAAAAGCAATGAAACCAACCGAGGAATCGGCATAACCTTCTATTTTTTGGAGAGCCACATTAACATTGTTGGTGGAGTAAAAATCAATCCAGCCGATATTGTCATTCCAAGCCCAATGTTCATAAACGCCGGAGGAAATATTGGTTGCCGCTGAAACGTTAGAAGCAGAAAGCAGAAAGCAGAAAGCAGAAAGCAGAAGAATAGGAGTTATGATTCTGTAAATTTTCATAGTGTAGTATAATTGTAGCAAATGAAAGAAATTTTGGAAATAAAAGAGAATCTGAAATGGATCGACATTCCCTCGCCCACTCCTTTAGATATTCATTTCTTAAGAAAGAATTTTGATTTTCATCCGGTTACCCTTGACGAATTGACCCATCTTTCGGCCAGAACCAAAGTTGACACCTACGATCATTACCTTTTTATCGTCGCTCATTTCCCGGTATACGATTCAACCGAAAAATGCTCTCGCCAAGTTGAAATAGATATTTTAATTAAAAAAGACGCTTTTATCACTGTTCATTATCAAGATTTAGAAATTATTGACGGCTTGGCTTTATTTTTAAAAAACGAAAAAATAAAAAAAGAGATTAATCACACTTATGATCTGCTTTATTATTTAATGGAGCAAATCAATAAATACTCCCTGAGACAACTCGCCCACATTGAAGAAAAAGTCAACGATATCGGAGAAAATTTATTTAAGAGAAAAGAGCGGGAACTGCTTGAGCAGATTTCCCACATTAAAAGAGATTTGGCGACTTTCGGAATCATTACTTGGTCGCAAAGAAATATCCTGGAATCTCTGGCGACGGCCGGAGTGAAATTCTGGGGGCCGGAAGTGGAAGTTTATTTCTCCGACACGCTGGGAGACCATTGGAAAGTCGTTCATACTTACAATAAACTCAAAGAAACCCTGAATGATTTTGACGCCACCAACGCCCAACTTTTAGATTATAAGATAAACAACATCATGCAGGTTATTTCAGTGCTCGGCTTTATCACCTTCCCGTTGATTTTTTTCTTATCAATTCTTCAGATAAGTTTTATTAACGATGTTATCGCCGATAAGCCGATATTTATTTTTATCATTTTATTTTTGGCCATCGGATTAAGTTTCGCTTCCTGGCTGATTTTTAGAAAGAAAAAATGGATATAAAGGGCTTTCTCTAACCCAGCATATAAAGCGTTATGTGCCGGGTGCTCAAATTTATGGTAAAATTTATTTTACCAAAGGTTCATAAATTTTAATAAATTTGGCATGATCAAACTTCCGCCACAAGACATTGAAACCGAAAGAGCGGTTTTAGGAGCGTTAATGATTGACGCCGCGGCCATTATTAAAGTGGCTGATTTCCTTTTTCCGGCTGATTTCTATAAACCCACGCATCAAAAAATCTACGAAACTATTATTGAATTATTTACGAACAGCCAACCGATAGACTTTTTAAGCGTTTCCTCAAAGCTCAAGGAAAAAAAATCGCTGGAAGAAACAGGCGGAATAAATTACCTCACTGATTTAATCAACGAAGTGCCAACGGCTTCGCATATCACCCACTACGCCGAAATCGTTAAAGAAAAAAAAGTGCTCCGCGACCTTATTCAGACTTCGGTTGAAATAAATGAAAAAGTTTACGAAAACATAGAAGTTGAAAATCTTTTAGACCAGGTTGAGCAGAAAATTTTCAATATCACTCAACGCTCTATGTCTCAAAAATACGTCGCGCTGAAAGACGAACTTCAGCCGGCCTATGAAAGAATTGAAAAATTACACCGCGGCGAAGAAGCCGTTCGGGGCGTTTCCACCGGTTTCGCGAAAATTGATGATATTCTTTCGGGACTGCAACGTTCCGATCTCATTATTCTTGGCGCCAGACCGTCATTGGGAAAAACCACTTTCGCTTTGGACATCGCCAGACACGCCGCCGTCAAAAATCAGGTGCCAGTGGGAATATTTTCTCTGGAAATGTCGCGGGAACAAGTAGTAGACCGCTTTATTTCCGCCGAAGCCCAGGTCGCCCTTTGGAGACTGCGAACCGGAAAATTAAGCGACCAATTGGAATTTGAAATGATCCAGGAATCGCTGGAACGGCTTTCCCATGCTCCGGTTTTCATTGACGACACGCCTTCGCCCACGGTTCTTCAAATCCGCTCGGTAGCCAGACGACTTCAAATTGAACAAGGGCTCGGACTGGTAATAATTGATTATTTACAATTAATCCAACCCAGAACTAATTCCGAAAATATCGTTCAGCAGGTTACTGAAATTTCCCGGGGGCTCAAAGCTTTAGCCCGGGAGCTCAAAGTTCCGGTTTTAGCTATTTCTCAACTTTCCCGCGCGGTTGACCAACGGGAAGTAAAAATCCCCAGACTTTCTGATTTAAGAGAAAGCGGAAGCTTGGAACAAGACGCCGACGTGGTAATGCTCATCTGCCGGAAAAACTGGGAAAGAAACGACGCCACCGACGAAGAGAAAAATTTAACCGAAATTATCATTGCCAAGCACCGCAACGGACCTTTGGGCAGCGTTGAGCTTATGTTTGATTCTGAAAAAGTTTCTTTTAAAGACATAGACAAGATACACGGCGGTTTTTAACTGTTAATTTCCGATTTCCGAATTATGTTTCCGAGAGAAATCAAAAACTTTATAGAGATATTTTCCAAACTGCCTTCAATCGGGCCGAGGCTGGCCACTCGCTTGGCTTTTTATCTGGCTAATAGCGGAAAAAACGAAATTGAAAATCTAGAAAGAGCGATTGGCGGTTTGAAAAAACTTAAAACTTGCGAACGCTGTTTTTCTGTTTACGCCGATAATTGCCCGTTCTGTTCGCATAAAAACAGAGACAAGGATATAATCGCCATCGTTGAAAAAGAAACCGATTTAATTTCTCTGGAAAAAACCGGAAAATTTCACGGCCAATATTTGGTTTTGGGAGGGTTGGCAAAAAACGGAGAATTGAATCCCCAGCAAAAATTACGGCTTAGAAGCCTAGTTGAAAGGATTAAAAAAGAATCAGGCGGAAAAATTAAAGAAATTATTATGGCTTTTAGTCCTACCGCTTCCGGTGATTTTACCGGCTCTTTGATTGAACAAGGGCTTAAACCTTTCAGTCAAAAGATAAGCCGTTTAGCTAAAGGAGTGCCGACCGGAGGAGAAATTGAATTTGCGGACGAAGAAACACTAACTTCTGCCTTAGAAGGCAGAAGTTAGTGGATACTTATAGATATTAATAGATATTTATTGTGCTATGAATATCGCGAATGAAATGAGCAAATATCACGAGCGAAGCGAGTAAATATCTACTTAATATCTAATATTTGTAATTCCGTGTAATGCTGGCGATGACCGGCTTTCTTCCGATGGCGAGTCTTTGAATGATAACGAAAAACAATTTTCTTTTTCTCTCGTCCTTGGTTTAAAATCTTGGTTTCTACTTTTTTTTCTTCCAGGTAAGGCGCGCCAACTTTGGTTTCTTCGCCTTCATTAGTGAGCAAAACCTTAACTTCGCCGATTTTCGGCGATTCTATTTTAATCCTATCCCCTTTTTTTACTAAAAATTGTTTCCCGTTGATTTCTATTATTGCGATCATATTATTGTTAATTTACGGAAATTATAACCGTTATGGCGATTGAAGTCAAAACCGACGTTGCTAGACTAGCATAAGCGAAAACAAAAGACAAGAAACGTTGACGATAAAAAATAAATTCAGCCAAAATGAAGTTTATCGAAAATACCGTCAAAGCCACAGCCAAAATCTTAAAAACATCAAATTTATCGCCTAAAAAATCAATGCCTTTATACGCATCAAAATGAATAATCAGGGGGGTGGTGATTTCGGCTAATTGAATATAGGCGACAAAAGCCGTCAGGATTAAAATTCCCAAACTCAACCCAAAAATTATAGCAAAGTTTTTATTTTTTAAAATATTCATAAT
>JBBTRS010000026.1:0-33934 GCA_038065115.1 Patescibacteria group bacterium | reverse complement strand
AAGAAACTCTATAAATCCTAATGTTAAAGTTTAAACCTATTAAGTTTAACAAATTATTATCCTTTTGGTTAATTTTATACTACCAAGACGGACAATCCTATGACTTTCCCATACATATTGCCATTTCTCCAGTTTAGGAGAAAACCGCCATATGTGCGCGCACATTACCCAACCACCTTGACAAAAATCAAAAAATTTGCTTTGATTCGACTAGTTTGATGATTGATCTTTGAAAACTTAATAACAGAAAGACAAGGAGGAATAGAATGATAAACCTATTTGATTATCAGCAACCGGCTCTTAAGGCGATTATCGAAGCTTTTAGAGAAAAAACAGCAGCTTTGGTAGTTATGGCTACCGGCTTAGGTAAAACCATTTTAGCAGCTTTTTGGGCTCAAAAAGAAATAAATATTGGCCACAAAGGATTATTCCTTTGTCATAACAACGGAATCCTTGACCAAGCAATGGTTGAATTCAGAAAGGTTTTGGGCAAACAAGTCATACTCAAACCCTTTTATGGCTCAAACAAGGATTTTGACGTCGACAAGGCCAATATCGTTTTCGCTTCTTTTCAGACCTATGCGAATTGGAAGGGTGTTTTCTTTGAGAATGAATTCGACTTTATTATTGTCGATGAATCTCATCACGGCCAAGCGCCCACCTTTAAAAAGGTAATTCTCTATTTCAAACCCAAAAAACTTCTCGGCATTACCGCCACTCCTAACAGGATGGATTTAAAGGATATCCGAGAAATTTTTGGCAAAGAAGTAGTTAATTACACTTTGGAGAAAGCGATTGCCAAAGGCTGGCTGACTCAAGTCGAGTACCATATTCTCAACGACGACCTGGACCGCTGGAAGCTCAATGGGATTGTGAAAAACGTCCTTGAAAAAGGCGAACGAGTTTCTATCAAGCAGCTCAATGAAAGCATTTTCATTAAGAGACGGGACGAGGAGGTAGCCAAAAAGATTCAGAAATATGCGGGAACGGACAAAAAAACAATTATCTTCTGCGAAAAAATCGAGCATGCGGAGAATTTCCAGCGTTTTCTTCCGAATTCTCTAACCTACCATTCAAAAGTGGGTGAAGTAGAGAACAAGAGAAGATTATCCGCTCTTCGCGAAGGTTCACTGCAGTATCTTCTGGCGGTGAATAAGTTCAACGAAGGCATTGATGTGCCTAACGTTGAAGTGGTTGTTTTCCTGCGTTGCACTGATTCAAGAACTATCTTCTACCAGCAGTTAGGCCGGGGATTACGGAAAATCCTTGGTAAATCAAAAGTGATTGTTCTTGATTTCGTGGCTAATTGTGAAAGATTGGCCATGGTGAAAGAAGTGGTTGAAAAAATCAAGGAACAGGCCGGGAATAATTTTGTCTTGGACAAAAATATTCTTCATGTTACCGGCAAAGCTTTTGATTTCGTGTTTTCTGATGAACAGGTGGGAGTCCTCAATCTGATTAGGAGAATTAACGAACCTCCTTATCGGACTTGGCAGGAAGCCAGCAAG
This sequence comes from Patescibacteria group bacterium, assembly GCA_038065115.1. Lineage (GTDB taxonomy): Bacteria > Patescibacteriota > Minisyncoccia > UBA6257 > MFKM01 > MFKM01. The sequence continues at coordinate 32,426 of JBBTRS010000026.1, read as the reverse complement.
GCGGCAATCAAGCTGAATATCAAAAGCCGAGTTGACCACTGGAAAAAATACAGGGCCGATTCTAAACTACCTGGCTATCCCGTAAGATTTTATGTCGATTTCCCTGGTTGGTATATTTTTCTCGGAAAACCTGAAAAAAAGTTTTATCCGACATGGCAAGAAGCAAGTAGGTTTGCTAGAAAAATAGGGATATCAAGTATTACGGATTACAAGCAAAAGCGTAAACAAAACCCTAAACTTCCTGCTAAACCTGACGCAATGTACAAAGATTTTCCCGGCTGGACGGTTTTTCTAGGAAATGAGTTTTATGGTACGTGGCAAGAAGCCAATATGGCTGCGAAGAGATTAGGAGTAGTAAGACGATTAGAATACATCCATAGATACAAACAAGATCCCAAATTACCTTCTGCGCCCCATAAAGCATACCGAGATTTTCCCGGCTGGACGGTTTTTCTGGGAGGAAAGAAAAAGGAAATTTATGCTACATGGAAAGAAGCTGGTGATGCTTCGAGAAGAATGGGGACATCGAAGAGGTCGGAATATCGCCAAAAGTGCGAAAAAGATCCCAAACTTCCTCTTAATCCCGAATACACGTACCAAGATTTCCCCGGCTGGAGAATTTTCTTAGGAGGTGAAAAAAAGGAATTCTACGACACGTGGCAAAAGGCTAGCAAGGTTGCGATAAAAATGGATGTATCGAGTAAGTTGGAATACCAGCGAAGATACAAACAAGATCGCAAACTTCCTTGTGACCCCGGTAAGATGTACAAAGATTTTCCCGGCTGGACGGTTTTTCTAGGAAGAGGTTTCTATGAAACATGGCAAGAGGCAAGTGCGGCAGCGATAAAATTGGGCTTATCAAGCGAAAGAAAATATCGCCAAAAACGCAAACAAGATCCCAAACTTCCTTCTTCCCCTTATACAATGTATAAAAATTTTCCTAGCTGGAGAAAATTTTTAAGAAAGGAGTAGTTCTTTAATAGCAAAGGACCGGAATTCAAATTCCGGTCCTTTTTAATTTAAAAACTGATTTTGTCAAGACAGACAAAATCAACCAAATGAATGAATCCGTAGCCCTAACCGGAATCGAACCGGTGTTACCAGGATGAGAACCTAGTGTCCTAACCACTAGACGATAGGGCCAAATGCGATACCAATACACAAATGCATACTAATGATACGAATAGATACTAATATATTTTTAATTCGTATTCATTAGTATGATTCGTATGAATTAGTATATTAGTATCACGCTTGTTTTATTTCCTCCACCACTTTATCCAATCCTATCGCCCTTGAACCCTTCACCAAAATCAAGTCCCCTTTTTTTATTTTAAATTCAACTTCTTTTTTGGCTTCTTCGGCAATAAGAAAACTAGAGATGTTTTCTTTGGCTAATCCGGATTTATTGGCGGCTTCAGCGATAAATTTAGCTCGGGGGCCGACGGTTATCAGCAAATCAACAAAATCAGCAACGAATTTTCCAACTTTTTCGTGGGCCTCCAAGCTGTATTTGCCAATTTCCAGCATATCGCCTAAAACCGCGATTTTTCTTTTAGCTTTCAAATCGCGGAGGGTTTCCAAAGCTGCCTTCATGGAAAGCGGTGAAGCGTTGTAGCTGTCGTCAATAATAAAAGTTCCTTTAACGCCGGGAATCAGGCTCATTCTTCCCAGCGGCGGCTTAAAATTAGCAACCAAAGCTTCCGCAATTTTAACCAAATTCATGCCGAAAATCAACCCGACGCAAGCGGCGGCTACGGTGGCATAAGCATGGCCTTTTCCAAAAACACCATTTATTTTTACGGGAACAAAACTGCCGCCATATCCCAATTTAAAAACAATGCCCGCGGGTTCGCCGTTAGATAAATTTTCAAACCCCGTAATTTTCATTTGCGCGGTATCGCTGAAACCAAAAGTCATTACCTGCGACCGAGTCCGGCTTTTCATATCCGCCACAAAAGAATCATCAACATTCAAAATAGCGAATCCGAGCGTCGGCAGTTGCTCGATTAATTTAGTTTTTTCCCTGGCCAGGGCTTCCGGCCCGGAATAAGATTCCACATGGACGGGAATTTCTCCAATAGCGGTGACTACCGCGATTTGCGGTTTGGCAATTTCCAAAAGATATTTAATATCGCCCGGCCGGTCAGCGGCATACTCTAAAATCAAAATTTCCGGATATTTTAAAAAATTGAATTTACGGGGAATTGAAACCCGGAACAACGAAATAATAACCACCTTAAACCAAAACAAAAAAACCGGTTTTTCGATTTTTTGCCAATCACCTAAAATTGTCAGAGGCACCCCGATTTCATTATTGAAATTGTTACTGGTCGCCCTGATTCTTCGTTCTTGAGAAAGAACGGCCTTGATGGCTTCTTTGGTGGAAGTTTTCCCGACGCTGCCCGTTATAGCCACAATTCCCGGCTGATAACGCCAAATAACAGCTTTAGCTAAATGCTTCAGAACCAATTTTAAAATTTTTAATGAAATATTCTTCATAACCTATTTTATAATAATTGCGGTAATTACTTAATTACCTAATTTATCAGGCGGTATATTATAATAATTCAAAACAAATTGAGCCAATTCTTTAAAGGCGGGAACAACGCTTAAACCCGCTAAAGGCGCTCCTTTGGGCTTATCAATTTTTAATAAAATAACAAACCGGGGGTCGTCCGCCGGAGCAAAACCGATATAGGTGTTAATAACATCCAAGCTATAACCGCCGTTTTGAAAATCGGGGGCTTGAGCGGTTCCGGTTTTCCCCGCCACTTTATAATTGGCAATAGCCGCCACTTGCGCTTTTTCAACCGCCGAAACCATCATTTCTTTCAACTGGCGGCTGGTTTCCGGGCTTATAATTCGCGCTAAAACTTTCGGCTTAAGCTCGGCGTTAAAATAAGGCCTCATTAAATTACCGCCATTGGCAATAGCCGAAAAAGCGTTAATCAATTCCAAGGGAGTAACGGCTATTCCTTGACCGAAAGAGGCGGTGGCAAAATCAATATCGCGGGCTTGTTTTTTTTCCAAATTAGTTAAATTGCCGGCTCGTTCCTGGGAAAAATCAACGCCGGTCGCCTTGTTTAATCCGAATTTTACAAGATAATTATAAAACAAATCATGACCCGTCGTTTTTTCAACCCAAACCGCGCCGGTATTGATAGATCCCTCAATAATATTGCTCATAGTTAATTTGCCATGGGCTTGCTTGTCCCAATTTTCAATAGTCTTGCCGTTTAAAGTAACGGAGCCGTTATCGTAAAAAGTCGTTTCCGGCGTAATTTTTTTACTATCAAGCCCGGCCGCCATAGTGATAATCTTTAAAACCGAACCCGGTTCGTAAAGACTTTTAATAGCGGGGTTTAAAAATAAACCAATTTCGGCTTGGCTGTAATTATTAGGATCAAAATCCGGTTTATTGGTTAGAGCTAAAATTTCTCCGGTCGTCGGCTTTTGAATAATAGCCGTCCCGCCGGTCGCTTGAAATTTTTCTATCAAATTGCTTAAAATTTTTTCCGCTTGAGCTTGAAGATCGCGATCAATGGTTAAAATTAAATCTTGATTGTTTTTTAATTTGTCATTATAAAAGCTTTCCAAACCGTATAAGCCGGCGGGCTGATTATTCTTTTCGTTAAACCCGAAAAAACCAATGAGCTGGGAAGCTAAGTTCTGGAAAGGATAATAACGAAAATCTTGGACGTCGGTGTAAATCCCCTCTATTTTAGAAGAACTCGCTGATTTAACTTGCTCGGCGGAAGCCTTTTCCACAAGCAATTCGTAAAGATCGCCTGGCTTAGAAAGCGAAACCAATAATTTCTCTTTGGCCCAACCGATAATCGGCCCTAAAATTTCGGCGATTTTTTCCGGTTGAGCAGTTTTTTGTTGAGCAATTTTTTTGGGAACAGCGTAGATTACCGGAAATTTTTTGTTGATAGCCACCTGGATTGAATTATTATGGCGGTCCGTAAAATAAATCGCGCCTCGGGTGAGTTTTTTGTTTTGGGCAATATCAGCGCGGGTTTCAACTCGCGCAAAATAATCAACACCCTGCTTCACTTGAAGTTTGTAAAGCCTGGAAATCAGTCCCCCGTAAATTAAAACAAAAAATATTAATAAAAAAATAGGGCGAGATTTCATTGATTTGCTTAAAAATTAACTCCTAAATATTGAGGTTGCTGGTCTAAAACTAAACTGTTTTCTTTGGCTAGCTTTTCCAAACTGGCCGAATCAATTAATCCGTAAAACCGGCTCTTTAAGTCGGAATTGCGCGCCTCGTAGCCGACTATGGATTTTTCCAAAGATTGAACGCGATGATTAAGGCTAACCGCGCGATTATATTCATAAATATAAAAACTAGCCATAAAAAAGATGGCAATTAAAATGATTATTGAACTTAACTTGTTTTTATTTTTGGCTGGTTGGATTATTGTCATATTGTGAGTGATTAGCCACTAGGGCGTTAGCCAATAGTTTTAATTACGAATTGCTTAGTGGCTAGTGGCTAACGATGGCGGCTCTTAATTTGGCTGACCGAGACCGCGGGTTTTGCCCTGCTTCCTCTATCGTCGGACTGATTGGTTTTTTGGTCAGAATTTCAATTTTTTTTTCTTTGGCTTTTTCCCGAAAATAATTTTTAACTAAACGGTCTTCCAGCGAATGAAACGAAATAATAGCGATTCGACCTTTTGGTTTTAAAATCTTGTCAATATTTTTTAATAAATTTTCCAGGTTTTCTAATTCCTGATTAACGTAAATCCGTAAGGCCTGGAAAACTCTGGTAGCGGGGTGAATCCTTCCTCTTTCGTAATTTTTCGGCACCGCTTTCTTGATAACATCCACAAGGCCGAAAGTTGTTAAAATTCTTTGCTTTTTCCTTTCTTCAATAATTTTCTGGGCAATTCTTCTGGAAAATCTTTCATCGCCGTATTGAAAAAAAATATCCGCTAGTTCTTTTTCATTGAAACTGCTTATTATCTCCGCTGCGGTCAAAGACGCGGATTCGTATTGATCCGATGCCGGCTCCGCCGCGCGATTTGCATCGGTCAGCGCGACGCGATAACGCATATCTAACGGCTCATCTCTCATAAAACTGAATCCCCGGCCCGAACATTCCAATTGATCGGAGGACATCCCCAAGTCAAGAAGCAACCCGTCAGCCATTCCCAGTTTATTTCCCTGCCTGCCGGCAGGCATGGCCTCTAAAATTTTCGGCAGGTTGGCATAACTATCATTAAGCAAAATCACATTCTTGAAACTTGAAATTTGTCTTCCTTCGGGAGATTCCCCGCAGGGGGAAAATTTGAAATTTTTTATCGCTTCTTCGTCCCAATCAATGCCTAACAATTTCCCCTTCGGTCCAATTTTCTTTAAAATCTCCAAAGTATGGCCGCCACCACCGACTGTTCCGTCAATAAAAAATTCTCCGGGTTTAGGATCCAAAACAGTTATCACTTCTTTTAAAAGAACTGGCGTGTGTGTCATGTGTCAGGTGTCAGGTGTCAGGTATTAGGTGTTAGGTGTCAAGTTTTGTAATTTTTTCTTGATGCTTGATACTCGACGCTTGATACTTTAATCAAATTCCTAATTCACTTAGTTTTTCCGCTATTTCATCCGACGACTCTTCGGTTTTATTTTTATACTCCTGCCATTTTTCGGAATCCCAAATTTCAATCCGGTTATAAAGACCGGCAATCGCCACTTGTTTTTTTAAGCCGGAGTATTGTCTCAAATAATCGGGAGTTAAAATTCTTCCCTGTTTATCAATTTCCACCGCCATAGCTCCAGCCAACATCAAACGAACAAATGCCCGGGAGTTTGATTGGGCCAGCGGCAAAGCAATTAATTTTTGCGCCAGAATTTCCCATTCTTTTGATGTAAAAACAAACAAGCAACGATCGAGACCGCGGGTTATAATCGCGCCCCCGGTTAATTTATCGCGAAACTTAGCCGGAATCGCCAATCTTCCTTTGGAATCCAAATTGTGTTGATATTCGCCGATAAACATTTTAATTAAAATTAAACGCGGTCAAAATAACTATCCACATCTTTATCCACAATTCCCCACTTATGTTTTATGATACACCACTAAAATTAATCAGTCAAAATGAAAATTGCTGTCTTTCTAAAAACAAAACAGGAAGAAACTCCTTTATTTACGCGGTTTTTTAGGCTTATCTCTTAAAGTTATACACAAGTTATTCACCGTCGCGTTTGCTTTGTCGGTGATATTTTTAATGAAGGGATAAATTTGTTCCGAACAGTCTTTTATTTCAAAAATAAAATGATTACCAAAGGGAACGCGGCGAAAAACCAAACCAAAAAACCAGCTCCGACATTATATCGGAGCTGGTTAAAAACCTTACGATTTTTACGTTATTTTGTTATTTGTCCCGAAGCCCGATTTCAATAAGCTGTTTTACTGACGCATACGGCTGCGCGCCGGAGAGCGGATATTTTTTACCGCTTTTCGTTACAATAATGCTCCAAGGCGTGCCATTTCCACCGGTGGCAATGGCATTTTGGTAATCATCTTCCACTCGTTTTTCGTATTTATCGCTTTCAACGCAAGCTGTAAACCGCGCTTCGTCAATCCCAATTTCTCGCGCAATTTGCGGTAAAACGGTATTAATATCTGTTTGGTTATTAGAAGGAGTCAATTCAAGAAAACGATCAAGGTATTTCCAGAACGCGTCATTGCCTCCAAGCTCCGCCGCGCATTCGGTCGCGACTGCCTCCGTTCTTGCTTTTGAATGAATGGAGTCAAGGGGAAAATGGCGGTATATCCAGGACACTTGTCCATTTTTACCATATTCATCAACAACTTGTTGCATTGTGGAATGAAATCGCGCGCAAAAAGGGCATTCCATATCAGAATACTCAACGATGGTTACTAAAGCATCCTGATTTCCGCGAATATGATCCGCGCTCGTAATAGGGCTCATGTTGTCTAACTCAACTGTATTGTCTGCTGTTTCTTTTGGTTGCGGCGCGGTGGCAACACCATCTCCCCGCGCGCCAACAAAATATATCGCTCCGGCAATAAGCGCGCCGGCAATTACAATTGCCATCGGCGCCGAAAAATTATTTCTCACCTGCATCGTTTGTTGAGTGTCTTCCTTTTCCATAAACGAAAAATTGCGTTGATTAATCGCGACCCGTTATCCCGTTAGAAATTTACGTGCACCCTGCAGGAATTGGACCTGCGACCTTACGGATGTGAACCGTACGCTCTACCATTGAGCTAAGGGTGCGTTATCTCTAACGAAAAAATAAGTGTTTTTTATTGAATCTCTATCGTGGCGCCAACAGCTTCTAAGCTCTTCTTTAATTCTTCAGCATCTTCTTTCTTCATTCCTTCTTTGATGGTTTTCGGCGCTCCGTCAGCGATGTCCTTGGCTTCTTTTAATCCCAGTCCAGTGGCTTCTTTGATAAGCTTGATGACGTTGATTTTCTGATCACCGCTTACTTTCAAAATAACATTAAAAGAGGTTTTCTCTTCCTTAGCTGTTGAAGATTCGGCGGAGGCGGCAGCAGAAGCCGCCGGCATAGCCGCGGAAACTCCGAATTTTTCTTCCAATGTTTTTACCAATTCAGCCAAATCCATAACCGACATTGATTCAACTTTAGAAATTATATCTTGAAATTTTTCCATAATTCAATGCGATACTAAAATGTGATACTAATATGCTAATTCATACTAATGATACAAATAATACGAATTCGTATCTATTTAGTATAATTCGCATGCATTCGTATATTGGTATCGCGTTTATTATTTTTCGACCATTTGTTTTGATTTTTCGCTTAATACAAACAAAAACATTTTTATCGGAGCCGTTAAAACTCCGGCTAATCGGGCTAATAAAATTTCGCGTGACGGCAAAAGGGCGATTTTCTTGAACAAATCAGATTCCAAAAATTGTTTTTCTTTTAGATCGTAAGCTCCTAATACCTTGATACCGTCAAAAGATTTATAAATAGAGCCGGCTATTGAATAAACATCTTTTGGCGCGAAAATTGTTCCCGTTTGTCCTTCAAATATTGATTGAGGGTCAAAATCAATCTTGTTTTCTTTGAAAATAATTCTTAACAATCGCTTTTTAAGGACTTTAAATTGAACGCCGAATTCTTTAAGTTTTTTCTTAAGTAGAATAATATTTTTATTGGGGACTTTACTGAAATCAATAAAAATCAAACTCTGGCTTTTTTCAAAAAGCTTTTCACCGGCTTTAATTTCTGTAATCTTTAGTTGCTTGCTTTTCATTTTTTAGTTGTTATTGGTTAAAAAAAATACGGCTTCGCGCCGCGGACAGTTTCTAAAATCCAAAAACTGAAATATTTTTGGATTCCTCGGCGGGTCTTTTTTCGCTAAAAGCGAATGCCTGCTCCGACGCCTTAGGGAATCGGAACACCGATATTTATCATCGGCGCTGTCTGCGGATTTACATTCAAATCTAAAGCATTCAAATCATAATGTCAAGTTCTATTTAGCCGGCGTTTCTATTCGCGTTAATCAGTTTTTATTATTAAAGGGACGAAGCTGAAACCAAAAAACTCTTTTTTTTCAAATTCATTTTGATTGATTTTATCTAAAACCACGATGTTGCCACCAACCGGCATTATTAGCCTGCCACCGATTTTGAGCTCTTCTTTCCAAGCCAAAGGAATATCTTTGCCGGCAGCCGCGGCTATTATTTTATCAAACGGGGCTTTTTTGGAATATCCCCTTGAAGCATCGCCGCAAACAAAATCAACAATTCCTTTTTCTATAAAACGATATTTAGCGATATTTTGCTTTCCAAATTCGCATAATTCCGGAATTCTTTCAATAGCGCAAATATTGCCGTTTTCTCCGACAATTTGGGCCAGAAGAGCGCTCGCCCAACCACTGCCAGCGCCCACTTCTAAAATTTTTTCGTCCGGTTTCGGCTCCAAAAGTTCCAGCATAAAAGCCACCGTTAAAGGCTGGGAAATCGTCTGACCGAATCCGATAGGCAAAGGCTGGTTTAAATAAGCTTCGTTTTTTAAATTTTCCGGAACAAAATCAATCCGATCAATTTTTTCAAAAGCATCTATTAAAGGGCGGCTCTTGAGATAACCTCCTTTAATTAAATCTTTGATTAGAGATTCCTTTGTAAGCATAAGCGGGGGTGCAAGGAATCGAACCCTGGTCTCTTCTTTTGGAGAGAAGCATTCTACCACTGAACCACACCCCCATATTTTAAATAATAATCCCTAATATCTAAAATATCTAATTATATAACTTCCACCGTTGCCTTGAAGAATATCCCGCAGGCGCTGAAAGCTTGGTCTCCGCTTTTGCGGAGTTTGGACACCGAGGGAAAAGATAATTTTGCCGCTGGAGCAAAATTATTCTGGTTCTGAAAGGCAATGGTGGAAGTTATAGCCTAATTTATTTCTTTCCTTCTTTATGAAGAGTGTGTTTTTTACACCAATTACAATATTTTTTGTACTCTAATTTCCTTTCAACGGTTTTCTTGTTTTTTCGCGTGTAATAATTAACCCGTTTACAAACAGAACATTTTAATCTTATTAAATTTTCCGAAAATTTTGATTTAGCCATATTAATTTATTTTAATTTTATAAAATTATGAGCCCGTGCGCAGATTTGCACTGCGGACCTCATTCTTACCAAGAATGTGCTCTACTACCTGAGCTACGCGGGCAATTAATTTCGCTTCTGAGCCGGAGAGAGGAATTGAACCCCCAACCTTCACTTTACAAAAGTGCTGCTCTGCCATTGAGCTACTCCGGCATAAGGCGAGGAACCATGCCATTTAACCATAACGGCAAAACTCCACTTATCTTAACAGAATTTAAAAAAATTAAAATAGCTGGTCTTTCGCGCAAGCCAATCAGTCTTGTGCGCAGGGAGGGATTCGAACCCCCGTAGCCACAAGGGCGTCAGATTTACAGTCTGATGCATTTGGCCGCTCTGCCACCTGCGCTTATTTATCTATAATTAATTTTTTAAAAAGCGTCTCTTCTTTTATGATTTTTAATAATTATCGCCCGCTAACGCTTCTGTTTTTTCAGTATATAGCGGGATATATACTAATTCAAGCGGTCTTCGGCAATTAGCCAAATCTCTTTCTATTGGCTTAATCCGCCTCCATTATTACCATTATCGCCATTTTTCTTGAACTTATTAAGATGCCTGCTTGCCATATTGTCGGTCTTCATTAAGATTAATTTTATTTTCCGAAGTGATTTTTCCACAAAAGCGTTAATTACAGCGTCTATTTTTTCAAAAGGAAAAGAACTCCAACGATTGGCTTTCTTTTCAAAAACACCAACGCTTTCGGTTTCGCTGATTCTAGGCAAGGCCCGAGCTACTAAAAAAATAATCGCTCCCAAACTAATCATTATAAAAATCTGGAGAAGGAAATTGTACATGCCAAATTTATTAAAATTTACAAGCCGAAGGCGCAGTCAAATTTTACCATAAATTTGAGCACCCCCACACCTAATTTACTAATGATTTCATTTTTAAAAAAGATTGTTCTGAACAAACTTATTATTCCATAAAGCGGTATCGCAAGCAAAGTAGGTGTGGGGGTAAAGGTTTTGTTATGAAAAATTCTACGCCTTCGGCTTGAATTTTTCAACAAAGCCCTTTACACCTCATATCTGCAAAACCTTTCTACTCTGATATTCTCCCCTAACCGGGAAATAGCCTCTTTGATTAACGCGTCAATGGCGATAGCTTCGTTTTTAATGTAAGGCTGGGCAAGCAGGCTATCAACATCGGCCGGATCCAGCGCCGCAATCTGCATAGCCAAATTATGAGCTAATTCTTTAAAAACTTCAGAGCGGGCCACAAAATCCGTTTCGCATCTAATTTCCAAAAGAACCCCCACCCTATCGTTATGGATATAGGTTTCCAAAAGCCCCGACCCCGTGGAACGATCTGATTTCTGACCAACCTTAACCAACCCCCATTCTTTAATAAGGGCAACGGCTTTTTCAAAGTCGCCGCTTGTTTCCTGGAAAGCTTTTTTACACGACATTACGCCGGCGCCGGTAAGATCTCTAAGTTTTTGAATAATTTCAATATCGGCCATATTATAATAATTAATAATTAAAAACGGATTTTACGTATTATCCTTTAAACTTATTTAATTTTTTCCGCGTCTATCTTGATTTCTGGTTTGGCCAAAGCCGGTTCTAAGTATTTCATAATCCATTCAATGCTATTTTTGCTGTGGTCATTGGCCGGAATACAATAATCCGCCATTGTCGGATCGCAATCGGTTGACATAATAGCGATAACGGGAATATTAACGCGCCTGGCTTCATTGATCGCCGTCCGATGTTCTTTGGCGTCAATTACGAACAAAACATCCGGCAGTTTATTGAGACTGACTAATCCGCTGAAAGCCTTTTCCATTTTAGCTATTTCTTTGTCAATCTTCACCCGTTCTTTTTTGGTATATTTGTCCAATTCGCCTTGTTCCTTCTTGGTTTTCAAGCCCAAGTAGTAAAGCATCCGCTGGTTAATAACTTTAAAATTAGTTAAAATTCCGCCCAACCAACGTTCCGTCATATACGGAAAATTGTGTTTTTTAGCGAAATCCCCAATGGATTTTTGAGCGGCCGGCTGGGTGGCGACGAATAGCAATACCGCTCCTTCGCTGATTTTACTCTTAAGGAAATCTCTGGTTTTATCCAGAGCCGAAAGAATGGCGTTGAGGTCAATCAATTCAATGCCATTGCGAGTAGAAAAAATGCAAGACTTCATCTTAGGATGAGTCTTTGATTTTTTATGACCGTAAATCACTCCGGCCTCAAGCATTTCCTTGAATGTGTCGCCTTGAGCGTTATTTAATGTTTGATTTAATTCCATACCCAGTAGTAGAAACTCAACTTATTAAATTCTTTTTTATTATGACCTTTGTTTGTGTTTAGGTTTTAATAATAATATCTTTTTAATGTCCCGAAGCGAAACTCTCTGAATTTAATTATGAAAAGCAGTTGAGTTTTCACTACTGGGCATATGAAAATACAGTATAACAATAAAAAATAAAAAGTCAAAATGCGATCTTTTTCTATTTATGCATGTATTTCTCTGTCTTTTTCTGTCTTTTTCAATTTATTCTGAATAGGTAAGAATTGTTTTTACTTTTGGCGCTTAATTCGCCATTGATTTATTTTCAGATGATTGCCGGAAAGTAAAATTTTGGGAACGCGATACTTTTTCTTCTTTTTGCCTCGATCTGAAAACGACCGGGAAAATACTTCGGGCCGAGTATAAACCGGCACTCCAACACCCAAGCGTCTTTCTTCAAGAGATTCTTCTTTCCCTAAAACTCCCGGCAAACGCCGAGAAATAGCGTCAATCAAAACCATGGCCGGCAATTCACCGCCCGTTAAAACATAATGGCCGATGGATAATTCTTGAATCTTTCCACCAGAGGCGGATCCGCCTTGGGCGGAAAATCCTAAATCTTGAATCACCTTTTTTATTCTTTCATCGTATCCTTCGTAATGACCGCAAATTAAGATTATATGCTGATATTTTTTCGTGAAATCAGCGGCTGTTTTATTGTCAAATTGTTTACCTGCCGGAGAAAACAAGATAACCAAGCTTTTAGTTTTCAGGCGCTTATTTTTTTTGGTTAAAAATTGAATCGCTTTTATAACCGGCTCGGCTTTAATTACCATCCCCGGACCGCCCCCGTAGGTTTTGTCATCAACTTTTTGGTGACTGCCAACGGTAAAATCGCGGAGATTGTGAATTCTAATTTCAACCAAGCCGTTTTTTTGAGCTCGTTTTAAAATTGATTCGTTTAAATAAGAAAAAGCTTCCGGGAAGATAGTAATGATGTCAAATATCATATATTGGTTTAGGGCAAAATTTTAAATTGCTTAATTATTGTCTGACAAAACAAACAAAAACCGCGCTTTTTATTAAAGTAGCACGGTTTTTGCTGAAATTGAATTCTGTTTTTTAGAATTTCAAATCCTCAACAACCTTATTGACCGACTCGCTGGGATGGCTAAGGCGAGTGCTGCCTTCGGGTTCTTCGATTTTCAAATTAACCCGAGCATTGTTCTTGACGCCTACAATCCGCAACAGCGAACGAATGGCTTTAGCTGTTGAACCTTGACGGCCAATCACTTGACCCATGTCCTGGGGATTAACTTTCAAAGAAAGCAAAACTCCCATTTCATCAACCTTGCGATCAATTTTAACTTCTTCCGGGTGATCGACAATGGCTTTAATAAGAAATTCAAGGAACTCCTGATAATTACCTGTCATACGGAATTTCTAGATTGCTAGTTTTTCAATAATATTCGACCTTTTTGATTAACATCCAAATTTCTATTTTAGAATATCAGTATAATAACACTTAATTTAATAAAAGTCAATGACTAAACTAAGCTTTTTTCTTCAAAAGATTTTTGATGCTGGCAGTCGGTTGAGCGCCGTTTTTAATCCAATAAGCAATTCGCTCCAAATTAAGCTTGGATTTATCGCTATGCGGATTAAGCCAGCCTAAATCTTCAACAAAACGACCGTTAATTTTTGATCGTTTTTCGGCCACAATCACCCTAAAAGAGGCTTGGTCTTTTTTCCCTATTCTTTTTAATTTAATAGCAAGCATAAACTTTGAATTGCGAATTATAAATAGACAATAATGGATAAAATATAACAAGCCGCGATTTAGAAGTCAAATCGCGCGTTTTTAGTTTATATTGGCGATTCTTCGTTCAATTTTAACGATAAAACCCTGGAAACTCCGTCTTCGCCCATAGTTATTCCGTATAAAACGTCGGCCACGCTCATCGTGGACCGATTGTGGGTAATAATGATAAATTGGGTTTTTTCCGAAAATTTCTTGATCAGCCCGGCGAACCGTTGGGCGTTGCGGTCATCCAAAGCCGAATCAATCTCGTCAAGCACTAAAAACGGTGGCGGATTGACCGAAATCAAAGCGAATAGGGCCGCCATAGAAACCAAGCTCCGCTCTCCCCCAGAAAGCATTTCTAAGCTGGAAATTCTCCTTTTTGGTAAATTCAAATCAATTTCTATACCTGCCTGTCCGGCAGGCAGGCCCGCTTCCTCGGTTGGCGTTTCTATCCCCGCCAAATCCCCTGCTTCTTCCGGATTTTTATCACCCTCGTCGTTTAAATCGTCGGTTTTGGGTTTTAAATTTTGGGTTTTAAATTTTAGTTTCGCCTTTCCCCCTCCAAACATCAATCGGAAATAATTTTCAAATTCTTTATTGATTAATTTAAGCGCTTCTTGAAAATCAAAACGGATTTTCGCTTCTAAATCTTTAATTAAAATTTTCAGATCGGCGGAGGCTTTTTCTAAATCAACCGACTGATGCGATAAAAATTGATAGCGTTCTTCGGTCTCTTTGGCTTCTTTGATAACCAACGGATCAATATCGCCGATACTCGCCAAATCAGTCCTTAATTTAAACATCCGTCTCTCCGCTTCCGATAATTGAGAAAAAGACATTGATGGCGTGTCGGAACTGTTATCAAATTCTTTTGTTGACCGGCCAATCTGATTCAATTGAATTCCTAAATCCTGTAATTTTAAATTTAATTTCTCTTTCTCAAAAATAATTCCGTTTTTTTCATTTTCCAGATGATTTATTTCTTTTCTTTTCTCTTCAATAACCTTAAAGCTTTCAATCAAAAGTTTTTCGTTTTCGGCTAATCGCGATAATTCTAAATTCAATGATTCCAGTTTTTTGACGATTTTTTCTTTTTCTTCTTTAATCTTTAAAATATTTTCATTTTTTTCCGATGATTTATCTTGGGTAGAAAAAAACTTGTTGATTTTTTCAATCCCGTGTTCCAGGTTTATTTTTAATCTTTCCAATTGCTCCAGGGATAAACTTGATTCCAGCAATTTTTTTATTTCTTCAATTAAACCAATCAGGTCTTTGGTTCGGTATTCAATTTTTTCGGAACTAGGAACATTTAACATTTCCAGCTTAGCTTCAAAATGACCGAGTTCCCTTTGGCAATCCGATCGTTTGGTCAATAACTCGGCGGTTCGCGATTTTAATTCGTCAATTTTTTCCAATTCGCTTTGAAATTTTTCCAATTCTTTCTGTTTTATCCCAATTTCTTTTTCTAAGCCAATCAAGGGAGAACCAAGAACGGCCAGTCTGTTTTTTAGCTCCGCCAGTTTAAATGAAAAATAATTGTTTTCTAAATTTTTCAGTTCTTCTTCCAATCCGCTTCGTTTTTCCCACTTGCCGGTCTGCCGATGGAGCATTTTCAAATGAGGCTCCAGCTCTTCGGCCATGGCTTTAATTTTTTCCAAATTGATAACGGTATTTTCCAGCCGATGTTCGGATTGGGTTTTTTTAAGCTGAAATTCTTTCAGACCGATAATTTCTTCAATCATTTGCTGGCGTTCAAGCGGTGAGCTTTTAACAAAAACATCGCTTTCCCCCTGACTGACAACGGTAAAACCCCTGGCGCCCAAACGAGATTTAACCAATAAATCAACCACGTCTTTCAAACGAACGAGCTCCTGATTCAAAAAAAATTCGGAAACGCCGGAGCGATCAACTTTTCGGGTTAAGGTTACTTCTTCAAAATCAAGAGGCAGCCAGCGAGACCTGTTATCAAAACAAATAGCGGCCTGGGCTAAGCCCATGGCTGATTTTTTTGGCGTACCGCTAAAAATTAAATTTTCTATTTTTTCGCCGCGGAGCTGACGGGCTTCCCGCTCGCCCAACAGCCAACGCAGGGCATCCGCCACATTGGACTTGCCGCTGCCATTCGGGCCGACAACAGCCGCCACTCCGGCCGGAAATTCCAAAACCGTCTTTTGGGCAAAAGACTTAAAACCGTTTAATTCAAGACGTTTTAGAAAAATCATAATGCCGTAATAAGATATTAATTGATATTTGCTTCGCGATATTGACAGATATTAACCCCTCCACCTTCCTCCTCCCCTAAGAACTTAGGGGAGGAGGTTAGGAGGTGGGGTTAATTTCTATAAATATCTATAAATTTCTATGAATATCAAAACTCTTTATTATCGGTTCAAAATTTCCTTCCATAATGCTTTCTATGTTGTGCCACTTCTTGCCGATTCGGTGATCGGTAATCCTGTCCTGGGGGAAATTATAAGTTCTGATTTTTTCCGCTCGCTCGGCTGAACCGATCTGCTCTTTTCTGATGGCTCCTAATTTCGCCTGCTCTTCTTTTTCCTTAAACTCAAAAAGCTTGGCTCTTAAAACACTCATCGCCTGCTCCCTATTCGCGGCTTGCGATCGTCCAACCTGGGAAGCTACCGTCAATCCGCTGGGCTTGTGAATAATCCGAACGGCTGTTTCCACTTTATTGACATTCTGGCCGCCGGGACCGGACGAACGAAAAAAAGAAATTTCTAAATCCTGCGGATTTATTTGAATTTGGGTCGGTTCCACTTCCGGCAAAACCGCCACGGAAATCGTGGAGGTATGAACCCGGCCGGCTTTTTCCGTTTTCGGAATTCGCTGAACCCGATGAACGCCGGACTCGGATTTCAAAGCGTCATAAACTCCTTCGCCGCTAATTTCGGCAACCAATGTCTTATAACCGTTAAGCGATGTTTGGTGATAATCAAGAATCACAAAACGCCAGCCTTTATTAAGGCTAAATTTTTGATAAGCCCGGCTCAAATCGGCGGCAAAAATCGCCGCTTCTTCGCCACCCGCTCCGGCTCGTATTTCCAGGATTATTTTGTCCATATCTTAGCATTATATACATTATCGGAAAATTAGAAACTCCAACCGGTGTTGTTGCCGCTATTAACGCAAGTTGCTCCGCAGGCAAACGGCGCGGCCACGCCGCCACCGGCGCTGTCCATAACGTCAACATAAGAAAGATTGGCGGAGGCGGCATTGACAGTCCATTTTGTCGGGGAGGCGGTAGAGCGGAAAGTCATTAAAGCGCCAGCCGAGCCGTTGGCTGTAAAAATGCCGTTGATAGTTTGAGTGTTATTGGCTGTAAAATTAACGGCTTTGGGCGGAGTGTCAATAGTCAGATTATTGAAAGTATTGTTACCGCTAATGGTTAGGGCGCCGGTACCCGTATTGGTTAATTGGAAGTTATAGTAAGTTTTGCCGCCGCCGGCAAAAGTTTTAGCGTTAATTGTATTATTATTAAGGACAATGGTGGACGCGCCGGCATTTAAATTTAAATTGGTCGCGGTTGAAGTATTCCAAGCAGAAGCGACGCCGGTCAATGTCCATATGCCATTACCCATATTAAGAGTGCGGGTATTGGAATTAGAAGAACCGAAGCCGATTGCGGTAACATTTTGATTATTAACAGTCAGGGTGCCGCGCGTTAATGTCAAGGAACCGTTAGAAAAAAAAGCATCTTGTATGGTTACCGCGCCGCCAATCGCATCTATAAATATCAAATTGGTGAAAATCCGACCGCTATTAATTAAATTAACAGCGCTCCTGGGAGAAAAAGTGATATTTTGACCGCCGGAAATTGTCATATTACTACCCAGGGTAAGCGAACCGAAAATAATGCTAGCGACACTGTTAAAACTTAAAATCGGATTATTGGCGACGGCGCTAAAATTTATATCCGCGCCAAGCCGAGGCATATTAACAGTGATAGTCTGACCGGCCAAGGTAATGCTGTTAGCGTCAAAAATAACCGTGTCTTGAGGCAAGGGCACCGAAGCTCCGCTTGCTCCGCCGCTGGAAGCCGACCATTCCGCGGCGCTATTCCAACTGCCGCTATTTCCCACCCAATAGCGGGTGGCGGCGGCGGTAAAATTGATATTGGAATTTCCTAAAGCATCGCCCAAACTGGTTCCGGAAAAAGGAGAAGCCGCGCCCGCTCCCGAAATATCCTGAAAATCAACATTGGCAAAAGACACCGAAGCCGCTGTCAAAACCCTAGCTGTTCCCATAGCGGAAGACAAGACAAAAAGCCGGTTTGAGGCGCTATCGCCGCGAATCGTTAAATTGCCTGTAATAGTTTGGCTTGCACCCAAAACCAATCGATTACTGACCGCGGCGGTGCCGTTTCTGGTTAAATTACTAAAAGTATTAACGCCTGAAATGGTAACCGTGCCGGCGCTATTAAGAACAACATTGTTATAAGCCAATCCCCCGCCGGCAAAAGTAGGCGAACTGCCGATAAGAGCGATTTGACTTGTTCCGGCATTAAAAGTTAAACCGGTAACAGTCGCAAAATTCCAAGGCGTGCCCGATGATGAACAAGTAATTAAACTTGAACCGAGGGTCAAGGAACGGGTATTGGAATTAGAAGAGTTAAAAGAGCCGCAGGTGACAGTTTGATTGTTGGTGTTTAAAGAGCCGCGCGTCAAAGTAACAGTTGAATTCCCAACACTAAAAGCGTCTTGAAGTGTCCAGCCGCCATTGCCGCCAGCATTGCCTGCAAATCCTACACCTCCTAATGTTTTTCCAGCTAAAGTAATGGTGTAGCTAGGTAAATCGCCGTAAAAAGTTAGCAATCCGGTATAAGTCACCGTCATTCCGGAAACAAAAGTCAGCGAGCCGTTAATATTTAAAAGCGATGTTCCGGTTAAAGTGGGATTATTGGCAACTCCGGTCCAATTCATATTTTTCGTATCGGCTGTAACATTTATGGTTACGATTTGTCCGGCCGCGGTAAAAGAATTGGCGTCAAAATAAACGTCATCAGCCGTATACGGCACTGAAGCTCCGCCCACGCCGCCGGAGGAAGTCGACCAATGAGCCGTATCGTTCCAGTTTCCGGTGCCGCCGACCCAATACCTGCCTGGCAAGCTTAAAGTCATAAAGGAAATAATATTACCAAATGCCTTGCCGTTGGCATTTTCCGCGATGGCGCAGAAATAATAAGTATTACCCGCAACAAGACCGGTAATGCCTTGTGAATAGTCAACAGCGACATTGCCGGAACCCAAAGAAGGGCCAGGCACGTATACGCCGAAAGCATTATTACAAGAACCGGGGTTGACGGTGTCGTATCTAAACCAACCGGTGGTGGCAGCATTATTAGGATTAGCCGAACCATTCAAGGTGGCGCTGGAAATCGTGACGCTTGAAGCCGCTAAGGTGGCAACGGTGGGAACGCTAGTCGCGCCGGCGCCGCTTCTGTCATTAATCTGCGATGGGATAAGGGCAAGATTGCCGCTTGCTTCGTAAAGAAGATCCGTGTCGCCGCCGTCATTACTAACCACGTCTTTCGCTCCGCCAGCGTTATACGCGCTTGATTCCATTTTGGCGTTTAATTCCCAGCCTCCTTCAATTGTATAGGTGTAATAAAAACCGCCAACGGCGTCATTGACTTGGTCAACGGGTAAAACAGATAAAGGAGAGCCATATGAAATTTGGCCGAAGTCAACCGGAACCCAGCCGCTACCGTCTACTTTTCTATGATTAGCGAGAGTAGAACAAGCATATTCCCAGCCAACCGGCAAAGAAGGCAGACTTAAACTGTCGCAGGCCGGAGAAGCGTCGTCGGGCAAAGAAACATAAACCGTGGCAATAGAACCCATAGGAATATTATTAACTTCGGCCAAAGAAAGAGCGGAGTTGAGGCTTTTCAATTCGGTTAATCTTCGAGCGTCCCGGGATTGGGCTGTCATCTGGGCCGGGTTGATGATCAAAACAGTTACGGTGGATATTGTCGCCACAACACCGATAACGATAAGAAGCTCAATGAGAGTGAAACCTTTGCTGTTTTTGAAAAAATGAAACTTGTTAAAAATAAGCTTTATGATATTTTTCATAGATTGTTGAATATTTTTAATTTTTCAATAACCGCTTTTTTCATTTCAGCGATAACTTCCGGCATCACTTTGTAAGGCGTGATTTCTTCGGGCTTATCCAATAAGCTCTTTTCCAGGGCCTGACGCCAAACCAAACGAATTTCGGTATTGATATGAACAATAGAAATACCGGCGTCAATAGCCGCCAGGAAATCTTCTTTCCTGACTCCCGAGCCGCCGTGTAAAACCAAAGGCGCGCCGCAAACCATTCTGATTTTTTTGATTCTTTCAATATCCAGTTTCGGATCCGGCGCGTCTTGAAACATTCCATGGATACTGCCGACAGCCGGCGACAATAAATCAACTTTCGTTTCTTCAATAAACCGCCTAGCTTCTTCCGGTTTGGTAAAATCTTCCGGATTGATTGCCGCTCCTTTGGGAATTTCTTTTAAAATTTTGGAAGAAGAGCCGATGAATCCAATTTCTCCCTCAACTAAAATTTCCGGATTGATTGACTTAACGGAAATCACCGCTTCTTTGGTTTTTTTAATATTTTCTTCAAAAGAATTTTCAGAAGCGTCAAAGATAACGGCGTCGTAACCGGCGGAAGCCGCTTCCCGAATTTTTTCCAAAGAATGAATGTGGTCGGCGTTAAGAAAAAGAGGATAGTCAAATTCTTCTCTTAAACTTTTGACTAAAGCGGCCGTCTGCCTGAAACCAAGAAAACCGCCCTCGCCTTCGGAAGTGCCGATAATTAACGGCATTTTGGCATTTCGCGTTTTGGATATTTCTTGTCCGGCTTCAAAAATCGCCTTCAACTGTTCAAAGCTTGAAATATTAAAATGACCAACTGCCACTTTACTGTTTTCCGCTTCCTGAATTATTTGTTTTAAAGATTTCATTCTCCGGTTTGTTTGTTTCTAGTTGCTCGCGCCTGTTCACTAAACCTCAAACCACCCCTTGATAATACTTTCTTTAATCAACTCTTCCATCTTTTCTTCTCCGAAATAACTGACAAAAATTTTATTCCAAAGCGCTTCCTGGTGGTGATACAAATATTTAATCATTTCTTTCTCCTGAACCAGGCTCATCACGGTATCCACTAAATTAAAACTAACCGGAACTTCTCCGCCGGTTTCTATTTTGAAAAAATCTCCAACCCAATCCAAGTCTTTCCAAAAATCCAAACCTTCAATTTTAGCCAAGGCCGTTTCCGCCCGATCCCAATGAAGGGCTTCGGGGTTAAGATGCGGCAAGAAAAGCCGGTGGTCGTTTTCGTCGTCTTTGGCCAAATACCGTTGAATGATTAAAAACGATCGGCGTTCATCGGAAGAAGGGCTTGGCAAATTGCTCAAGACATCTCCCCGAAGAAGCGAAGCGAAATTCTTGGGAAAATCGCCAGGATTGTTTTCGGCAAAACGCCTGATAAGATCGGAGTAAAAATAGACTTCATAAAAATAGTGGGCTAGGAGAGAAAGCGTTCTCAAAATTTCTCCCGAAACTTTCAAAGTAATGGGCATTACGAAAATTACGCCCAGTTCTTTCAAGTGGCTAATGTTGTGGTATTTCTTTTTAACGAATTTTTCAGCCGCTGTCGTCCACTGGGAACCCAAAACCTTCACTTCAATTTCTCTTTCTTCAAAATCAGTCGGCTTTAATGACTGGTATTGTTTAAAAAAACAATTATTAAGCCATTCGGAATCCTCCAAAAATCTTAAACCGCAGTAAATTTCAATTAAATCTTCTTTGGCCAGCATTGCTTCCACCGAAGAATAACCCAGGGCTTCCAATATTTTTCGGGGCGGTTCAGCCTTTAAAAATCTTTGAGCGGTTTCTTTTTTGAGAAAAAAACCTTTTCGGCGGGGAGAAATGTCTTTGGCCAAATCAACAATCCGCTGACAATCTTTAGGATTGGACAAATCGGGATTTTTCAAATATTGGAAAACTTTTAAGTCATCGCTCTCTATTTTTGAAATTAAAGCGTCGTAAACATCCAAGGCCATTGAATTACGGCCTAGTCCCAGACTATCCAATGATTCGTTAATCAACTTGTCGTTTTCTTCAACCAAAGAATAAAAAAAGTTAGACTTGCCGGTAATTCTGTTCAAGTCTTTTTCCAATTCAACAATGAATTGTTTTTCCGTTCTTAAAATTTTGGCGATTTTTTCCTGATAAGAGATATTATTCATAATTAGTTATTTTTTCCGCCGAAGGCGGATCCGCCTTCGGCGGAAATTTTTAAATTATTCCAGCGAGCTGACTTTTCAAAATCATTTTTAGTGACGATCCCCTCCTTAGCGCCGATATATTCCACCACCGAAGTGGCGTTAGCGGAACCTAAACGAATGGCGTATTGAATTATTTCAGGATTTAAAATATTAGATTTAAGATCCAGGGATTGGTCTTTTTGGATCAAACCGGAGACGAAGCCGCTGCCAAAAGCATCACCTGCCCCAGTCCGATCAACTATTTTTTTCTCTTTAAAGGTTCCGGCCCGCCAAATCGCCTGACCATCGGAAACCGCTAAACCACCAGGCCCTTTTGTCATAACCACGATTCCTTTTACCCAATTATCCAATTTCTCAAAAATTTCTCTTTCTTGCTGATAAGGAATTCCGGTTAAAAAAGAGGCTTCTTCCTGGTTGATTATCAAAACATTGTAATTATCCAGAAGCTCCGGTTTGGCCTTAAAAATCTCCAATTCCCGACCGCCCGGATTTCCAGCCACTTTAATTTTATTATTTTTAGCGAAAGAAAGCAACGCTTGTAAAAGTTTTTTATTGCCACCGAGAGAGCCGATGTAAAACCATTTCGCTTTATCCACTTTGTCTGACCGGGCAGGCGACAGGCAAGTTTTTAATTTTGACCAGGGAATTTCTTTTTCGCTTAATTCTTCTCCCGTTCCTTTATAAGAAATGATGGTTCGTTCGCCGCTTTCAGTTAAAAAAATGACCGAGTAAGCCGTAGGCGTGTCGAAATCTTTCTGGATAAAACCGGTGTCTATCTTTTCCCGACGCAAACCGCGGATTATTTCTTCGCCGGAAACATCAGAACCAACCCGGCAAATAACAGCTGTTTTCAGTCCTTGGCGGCTAAAAGTCGTTGCCGCGTTGGTGCCCACGCCGCCGGTGGTAAAAGTAACTTTGGGAACTTCAATTTTTGAACCGAAAGGCAAACAGATTCCTTCGCCAACCCGAAAACGCCGGTCTTTGATTTTAAAAAAATCTATTCCTTCAAAGAAACCATCGCGGGTGGCGGTTCCGATTATTATGACATCGTACATTTTAAGATTGAATATTCAGTTTTTTCTTTATAATTTCCACTAATTGTTGGGGAGTGATTTCTATTTTTATAAGATAGGGGATGTCTTTCAGGTTTTCGTCTTCCGTCAGGCGTTGGATTTGCCCGCTGCCGTAATTGGTAAGGATAATAAGCGGGATGTCTTTTATTTCGTCCATCGTTTTAAATTCCTTCAAAATCTCTATGCCGGAAATATCCGGCAAAAGAAGATCCAAAAGAATTAAATCGGGTTTGGACGCTTTTTTTCCGGCAAAAGCTTTTAATTTTTCCAGGCCCGCGTTGCCGGTTACGACGCTTTCCAGTTTCATGCCGTTTTCCTCAAAAACTAATTTATACAATTCAATGATGTCGGCTTCGTCTTCAATGATAAAAATTTTCGGTTTCATAAATATTCTTATGCGATTTTATTACGACTATTTTAATCTAAAAATTTATTTTATCGCGCTTGGCAGTTCCAAACAAAATTTCGATCCTTTGTTTCTGCCATCGCTTTCCGCCCAGATTCTTCCTTCGTGAGCATTGACAATACTGCTGGTGACATAAAGGCCGATTCCCCTGCCGGTAGGAAAAGTTTTTTTGGCTTCTTCGCCTCTTTCAAAAACCTCGGAAAAAAGATGATTGATTTCTTCGGGCTCAAGGCCAATGCCGGTGTCTTGGACAGAAAGAATTATTTTAGAATTATTTTTTTCTAAAACAATGGTAATTCCTCCCTCCTTGGTATATTTTATCGCATTATCAATAATATTGAAAAGGGCCGGTTTAAGTTTTTCGCGGTCAGCCGGAATTAACGGCCAATCTTCGGCCCGAGGAACGACTTTCAGAAAAAGCTTCTTTTTTTTCATCTCCAAAGAAAGTTCTTCGGTGATTTCTTTGATAAGTCCGTAAAAATCAATCTCTTTTATTTTAAGAAGTCCCCGGCCTGCCTGAAATTGGGCAATATCCAAAAACTCATTGACTATCTGGGCCAACCTATTGGTGGAGGCGGAAATTTTTTCAACATAACCGATAACCTTAGGTTCGAATTTATTTTTAGATTTAAGAACAACCGAAAGAAACCCTTTCATAATAGTGAGCGGCGTCCTTAAATGATGCTGGGCAATAAGAATGAACTGATCTTTGGCAATATCCAATTTCTTTAATTCGTCATGGGCCTTCTTTTCCACTTCGTAGGATTTTCTAATCTCCGCGGTTTGTTCGTCCACCTTCTTTTGGAGGTTTTGGGTAAGGTATTCCAACTGGCCGTAAAGCTGGGTATTCTGCAGAACAATAGCGATGTTGTAGGAAAACTGGGTGAGTAAGTCAATTTCCTCTTGAGAATAAGCCTCGTTATTGGCTTTTTCGCCCACAAAAATAAGGCCAATGAGCTTTTGCTGGAAAAAAAGAGGTAAACAAATTTCAATATTGTCTTGGAGCATTTGTTCCCTGGTTTGGACCAGGAATTCTTTGTTCCGGGAATCCTGATTAGAAAGGAAAAGTATTTCTTCGGCAACCAAAGACTGCTGGGTTTTGAAAAAATATTGGGCTAACAAGGGATGGTTCTTTTGAATTTCTTCCATCAATAAAAATCTGACCGTCTTGACATTGAAAGCCCGGCTTATAGACTGGCTGACTACTTTTTCCAATTGCTCAAAATTAAGGATTTTGGCCAGCTCCGAACCTAATTCGGAAAAAGTCTTTCTGGCCTGGTAAGCGGTGTAATAAAAATATTTACCACCGAGTTTTTCAAAAAATTTAGAAAGCCCGGGAAACCAGACAAAAAGCAAGATAAAAAAAACAAGGCGGAAAAATAAAAGAAAAAACCATTGTTTAAAGAAAAAATCGCCTAAATAAAAAGCGCTTAAGCCCGCTAAAACGATGGTGGCGTAAGTTAAAAAATAAACCAGCGTCTTGCCTAAAGCAAAACGAATATCCATTAAACGGTACCTGGCAATAGCGTAGGCGGCGCCAAAAATACAAGCGGAAACAAGAATCACTCCGAAAGGAGGAATTGTTTTCAAATAAGGAAAAAACGGAAGGTAGCCCGTGCACCCTCCGATAAACCCAATCATCATCCCCCAAAATACATACCGGCATTGTAATTTCCGCAGACCAACGGAGTGTTTGTAATGGCGAAATAAAAGATAAATGCCGTAAACAGCGTAAAAAAGCCAAATAATAATATACGGATAATAAGCAACCCCCGTGTCAACCCAAAAATTCATATACCAACGCGGAGAAACGCCGGTGAGAAAATAAGAAGAATAAGGATTGGGAACAACTCCCAGCCATATATAAAAAAAAACGAATAGGTAGCCAAAAATCAGTAATTTTTTCTTTTGAGCCAGCTGACCGGTAAAAACCAAAACAAAATGATAAAACAAAACAGCGATGGGAATATAGCCGAAAGCAGCCCACCGCTGTCCGGAAATAGTTTTAATCGGGTCATTTTGATAAATGCTTACATTAAACAAGGCGTAGTTGAAACTCCAGATTGCGATAAATGAATAAAACAAGCCGAATATTTGATTAAGCCTTGACCGAAAATTTTTAGCAAAAATATAAACAGCGAGAATTAACGCTATTAAACCATTGAACGAACCGGCGATAATACTGTAAATTGTCATTTTATTTTATTATATCATACGCTGTTTTTTATTTATTTTGATTTATGTGGTAAAATACCACCGTGGAGAAGGAAAATGATTTTTTAAGAATTGCCCGCCATCAGTTAAAAGGCCCGATAACGCTAATCAAGGGGTGTTTGAGTTTCTGGCAAAACGATGATTATCAGAAATTTACGCCCGCCAAGCAAAAAGAGCTGATTAATAAAGCGATGGCCAGCGCGGAAAAATTAAATGTTTTAATCAATGACTTGTTTTTGGCGCTAGCTTTGGAAAAAAAAGATTTAAAAATCAACCCTGAACCGATTCAATTAAAAGAATTGCTTGGGGCCGTTTATAACGAAAATTTTAAAGACAATTATGAAAATAAAGGTCTTTATTTCAAAATAGAAGCCGCGGAAGATTCGTTAATCATCAACTCCGATAAACATTATTTAACAATTAGCATCCAGAAGCTTTTAGACAATGCCGAAAAATATACCGAATCCGGCGGAATAACCGTTTCTTTGCGAAAAGAAGATAAATATGTTTTAATTGAAATTAAGGACTCGGGCGTCGGTTTAACCGCTGAAGAAAAACCGCTGTTTTTTACAAAATTCTTTCACGGTTCCCTGAGTCTTTATGTTGTCAAAGAAATCATCAATGCCCTTAACGGCGAAATTTCCGTTGAAAGCGCCGGACAAAATCAAGGCGCGAAATTTATTATAAAAATGCCATTAGTAATATAAAATAAATATTATGAACGAAACAAAAAAAGTAAAAATTCTTTTTGTGGAAGATGAAAATCTCCTAAGGTCTCTTTTTTCCGATATGCTCGGTTTGGACACGGAATTTCAATACGAAATATCCAGCGCCGCCAATTTAACAGACGGATTAAAAACAGTTGAATCTAACAGGCCCGATGTTGTGATACTGGACCTTATTCTGCCGTTGGAAGACGGCGAAGCCGCCCCCAGCCAAGAAAAAGGAATGACCTTCATAGAAACAGTGAAAGCTAATCCTTCGCTTAAAGATATTCCCATAATCGTCTTTTCAAACCTTGACGATCCCGAAACTAAAAAAAGAGCCTTTAATTTAGGCGCTGAATCTTATTTGGTGAAATCAGAGAGCCTGCCCCAAACATTTCTAACCGCTCTCAAAAACACTCTCAAAAAATCTTTTATTTAGAAATCAGTTTTATCGCTTTTTTATTATTTTCTTTACAGCTTCTTTGATGGCTTTCACTCCCATTCCGTATTTTTCAATTAATTGATCGGGTGATCCCGATTCTCCAAAAGTGTCTTGCATGCCGATAAATCCCATCGGTGTCGGACAATGTTTGGCTAAAATCTCCGCTACCGCTCCGCCTAAACCGCCAGCCACTTGATGTTCTTCCACTGTTACCACTGCTCGGCATTTCTTGGCTAATTCAATTATTGTTTTTTCGTCCATCGGCTTAAGGGTGTGGTTATTAACGACTAAAGTGTTAATTCCCTCCTCTTTTAATTCCCGGGCGGCCAGCAAAGCGTTGTAAACCAAAGGTCCGCAACCAATAATAACGCATTGCGGTTTTGATGATTCCCAGAAAATTTCCGCTTTACCGGGAATAAAGGGCGTTGCTTCAGTGGTAAAAACCGGCGTTTTCTCCCGAGTAAAACGAAGATAATCAGGACCCCAGATTTTAGCCGCCGCCACTGTGGCTTTTTTTGATTCAATGGCATCACATGGCGCAAAAACCCGCATATTGGGCAAAACTCGCATAATGGCGATGTCTTCGGTCGCTTGGTGAGTCGCTCCATCCGGACCGACGGAAATTCCGGCGTGAGCCCCGATGATATTAACATTTGTTTTGCTGTAAGCGATAAAATTCCTGATTTGCTCCCAATTGCGGCCAGGCGAAAACATAGCGTAAGAAGCGATAAAAGGGATCTTGCCGCTCAAAGCCAAACCCGCGGCAATGCCGGCCATATTCTGCTCGGCAACCCCCACTTCAATAAACCGGTCTGGAAATTTGTCCCGAAACAAAGAAGCGCGAGTGGAATCGGTAATGTCGGCGCATAAAGCCACGACATTGGGGTCAAATTCGCCCGCGATCACCAACCCCTCGCCAAACCCTTCCCGCGTAGGCGTTTGTTTGATGCCTTTATTGAAAATTTCCGGTGAAAGTTTTGCTTTGGAATTAATCATTTTAAATTTATTTTTCTAAAATTTTCCCTAAGATTTCTGACGTATTTTGCGTTTTTGCCAGTTCTTTAATATATTGTAAATCAACTTGGGAGATTCTTAAAATTGACTCCGTGTCTTCCAGGTGGCGCGTGGAACCACTGTCTTTATACCATTGCAATTTGATTAAAATCAAATCCTCGGGACTAATAACATTAACTTTAAGCCCGACTATATTTTTAGCAATCTTTCTTTGAAATCGTTCCTCTTCGTACTCATTATTTCCAACTAAATAAAAATCTATTTTTGTATTGCTTTTAAAATCTATAACATTGAAAGAAAGTTTTTTTGACAATGCTATTTCCACCGCTTCCGCGTCAATGTAAAAATCTTTCTGAAACGTCTTGACCAAATTTTCTATGTCTTTTTTCTTTATATCAAGAACGATGTCAATATCTAATGTTGACCTTACTCTTCCCCAAACAGTCACCGCCAAACCGCCCGTAACCATATAAGGAATACTATGCTCGTTAAGGAGACCAATGACTTTTTTAAATGGCAATTCTTCAAACATTTTTTGTTTTAGGGTCGCGTCCGTTCGCGCAATTTTTCTTTAATAAAAGCGCTATCAGCTTGCGGATACTGCTCTTTTACGCTGTCTTCCGCGATTTTCCGCACTAATCTGTTTAACAAAAAAGTCAATCTCATTTTTTTATCCGCGGACATTTTCCGAAAATTTTCATCCTGAATATCCTGAATGGATTTTTTCTCAATGCCTTTATTGAAAATTTCCGGTGAAAGTTTTGCTTTGGAATTAATCATTTTTAAAAAAATTGGTATTAAATAAATCTTACTCCTCTTCTATTTTTCCGCCTAAAGTCCGTAATTGCCGTAAAGCCATGGTGGCTTCAACCGGCGTCGGCGGTATGCCGTGCCACTTATATTCGCTTTCCATAAAATCCACGCCTTTGCCGGGAATAGTGCGGGCGATAATCACAGTCGGTTTTTCGTAAACCGCCTTGGCTTCGTTGACGGCGTCAATGACGGCCTCAATATTATGGCCGTCCACTTCAAGCACTTGCCAATTGAAAGCTTCGTATTTTTCCCGCAATGGCCCCAACGGCATTACATTTTCAGTAAAACCATCTATTTGGATATTGTTGCGGTCTAAAATATTAGTCAAATTGCTTAAACGATTTTTACCGGCGAACATTATCGCTTCCCAGATGTTGCCTTCGTCGTGCTCGCCGTCTGAAGTGATACAATAAATCCGATGTTTTTTCTTATCCATCCGAGCCGCTAAAGCCATTCCGATAGCCTGGGATAACCCGACCCCCAACGGTCCGGAAG
Source organism: Patescibacteria group bacterium (assembly GCA_038065115.1). GTDB lineage: Bacteria > Patescibacteriota > Minisyncoccia > UBA6257 > MFKM01 > MFKM01. The sequence continues at coordinate 3,308 of JBBTRS010000026.1, read as the reverse complement.
TGGTTTCAATGCCCGGCAAAGATCCAAAATGAGGATGTCCCTGAAGACGGGAATTGATTTTTCTTAAAGTCCTTAATTCTTCAAACGGAAAATAACCAGCATAAGCCAAAGCCACGTATAAAACAGGGCAATAATGACCGCAAGACAAAACCAAACGATCGCGTTCCGGCCAATCGGGTTTTTTAGAGTTATGATTTAAGATGTGAAAATAAAGAGCGGCAAAAATATCGGCGCTTCCCAGCGTGGCCGCCGAATGTCCGGAACCGGCTTCAACTAAAGTTTCAATTAACTTCTGGCGGATTTTATTCGCCATTTCTTCCAAAAATTTTATTTTTTTATCGTAGGATTCGGCCATAAGTTATGAATAACAATAGAATTTAGAAATCAAAAAATGAATTCAGACAGCGGCTAATTCATTGTAGGTTTTTTGAGGATTGGAACTTCCCCAAATATGCGATGCCGAAACTATGATATCCGCTCCGGCTTCTTTCACCAATCTGGCGGTTTCTAAATTAATGCCACCGTCTGCTTCAATGATAACATTAGGATAATAATTTTTCAAAAATTTAATTTTTTCCAAAACTTTTTCGTTAAATTGCCGACCGGCTAAACCGGGGTTGACTCCCAAAACCAAAACAAATTTAAAATTTTCCAGATAAGGAAATAAATTTTCAATCGGTGTTTCCGGATTCACAGCTAAACCAATTTCAACATTGCCCGCTGCTTCAAGAACGGATCGCGCTTTATCGCTGTCAATCGCCTCAATTTGAATAACTATTCTTTTGACTCCGGTTAAAATCCAACTCTTGATGACATCTTCGGGACTTTCCACCATCAAATGAACTTCAAAATTAACTTGACGCTTGACGCTTGACGCTTGACGCTTTTTCAATTCTTCGGGATTGTTCCAGGTAATATTGGAAACAAATTTGCCGTCAGTAATATCCAAATGAACCCAAGAACTGAAAGTTTGAGCAATTTCAATTTTCTTCAAAATCTCTCCAAGCTCAACTTCGTTAATAGCGGTGATAACTAACATATGATTTCTAGTGATTAATGACTAATTACTCGCTTCTATTTCTCCAATTTTTTGAATTCTTCGCTTGTGCCGCTCTTCTCGTGAAAATGGCGTTTGCAACCAGACGCTTAAAATTTTCTTAGCCGCTTCTTCGTCCAGAAAATCAGCCGCCAACGATAAAATATTGGTATCGGCGTCGTTACGGCTGGAAAAAGCCTGATCGGGATTATTGGCCAAAGCCGAACGAATACGGGAAAATTTGTTAGCCGCCACATCTATGCCAACCCCGGAACCGCAAATTAAAATTCCGCGGCGATTATCCGGGTCTTTAGCCACTTCTTGAGCCACTAAGCTGGCAAAATCAGTATAATCATCGGCTTCATCGTAATGGTCGTTTCCCTTGTCAAACAAAGTATACCCGTTATTTAAAATAAGTTGTTTTAATTTTTCTTTAAGAGCAAAACCGCGATGGTCAGCTCCGATATAAATAATCATAAGAAGATAGAATTTAGAATTTAGAATTTAGAATTTCCGCCGTTTTTAAAACATGCTTTATCAAAGCGGCGCAATAACCCCATTCGTTGTCATACCAAACTAAAACCTTGACTAAATCGCCATCAACGACCTTGGTAAAAGACAAATCAACAATCGCCGCATTTTCGTTGCCGATAATATCCGACGAAACAAGCGGTTCTTCGCTGACTTCCAAAATCCCCTTCATTTCGGGATTAGCCGCCGCTTTTTTTAAAATTTCGTTTATTTCTTCAACCGAGGTTTTTTGTTTCGCCAAAAAAGTGATATCCGCCAGCGAACCGCAAACCACCGGCGTTCTGATGGCAATGCCGTCAAACTTGCCTTCTAATTCTTTTAAAACTCTGGTAACCGCCAAAGCCGCTCCGGTTGTTGAAGGAACCAAGTTCTGGGCTCCAGCCCGGCCCCGTAAAAAATCCTTTCCCTTAACCGGTCCGTCAACCAAATTCTGGGTAGCGGTGTAGGCATGAACGGTGTTTAAAACCGCTTTAACAATTCCGGGTTTCTTTGACAAAACAGCCATTACCGGCGCCGCCGCGTTAGTCGTGCAGGAAGCATTAGAGGTTAAATTGGTGACGCTTATTTCACTTTCGTTGATGCCCGCCAAAACAGTTTTACCGCCGGCCGTTCCTTCGGAGTCTTTCGCCGGAGCCGAGACAATCACCCGTTTGGCGCCATTTTTCAAATGAACAGACGCTTTTTCAAAAGATTCAAAAACGCCGGTAGATTCAACGACGATATCTATACCCAAATCTTTCCACGGCAATTTAATCGGGTCTTTTTCCTGTAAAATTAAAATTTCTTTTCCGTCAATGACTAAATAATTTTTGCCGTCTTTCTGAACAGTTGAAATTTCACCCGGAAAAATTCTATAAACCGAATCATATTTTAACAAATAGGCCAAGTTCCCCAAATCGCCTAAATCATTAATTGCCGCAATTTCTAAAGAGGATTCGTTTAAAGCCTGCCTAAAAAACAATCTCCCTATTCTTCCAAAACCATTGATTGCGATTTTTGCCATACCCGGTAGTAGAAACTCGATAGTTATTTGTAATAATTTGACCTTTTAATAATCATAGTTTTTTGTTTTTACCCAATTTCAAAAAAAACACTTGATTCGCTTTTAGCGAATCAAATCGAGTTTTCCCTGCCTGCCGGCAGGCAGGACTACCGGGCATGTATTTCATTATAACAAATTAATTACGAATTAACTATTTCGTAGCGTTATAAATAGCGCTTATCTCGGCCGCGGATAAGGCCCGATTATAAATTTTAACTTCGTCAAGAAATGCCCTAATTGCTCCGCCAACTAATGTTAAATTTCGGGAAGGCGCCGCAAATCCCGTTCCGTGATTATAATTGCTTGAGGTTACCAATAGACCATCTTTATAAGCGTATCTCTTGCCGTTATCTAAAACAAAAACGGCGTGATGCCACCCGCCATCAAGAAAAGAAAGCAACATTCCGAATGTTTGATTTACGCCACCCGAGGTGTCAACTCTCATATAAATGTTGGCGGTCAGGGTATCCCTTTGTATGTTATAACCAGAAACATTAGCATTGATTTTATTAATAATGCCCGAATACGAGCCAGTAGAACCATTATCTCTAAACCAAAACATTACAGAAATAGCGTTATTAATATTCAAGCTATTGCTGTTTAAAGCATACATAGAATCATCCACTCCATCAAAACTCAGAGCATTGCCTACTTTCCCAGTGGCGCCGTAAGCGACCCCTCCCGATTGAGTGCCGTTGT
>JBBTRS010000025.1:0-15377 GCA_038065115.1 Patescibacteria group bacterium | reverse complement strand
CTACTACCTGGTATGAAAAAATTCAGATTGGCCGTTTTGACTCCTCATCCGATTCAATACCAGGCCCCATTTTTTAAAAAATTGGCCAAGCATCCGGAAATTGATTTGACGGTTTATTTCTGCTGGGATTTCGGGGTTAAGGGGCCTAGTTACGATCCCGGTTTTAATCAAAAAATAAAATGGGACATTCCTTTGCTGGACGGCTATCGTTATGAATTTTTGAAAAATTTTTCGCCTAATCCCGGTTCAGGGAAATGGAACCGGGAAATAAACCCGGGCATTATCAAAGAAATTTGGAAAGGAAAATACGACGCTGTTTTGGTTTATGGATGGAACTCCTTAACCAGCTGGCTGGCTTTTTTGACGGCTTTTTTAAGAAAAATACCGGTTTTTATTCATGGCGAGAATCCTTTGAACCAAGAAGCGTTTAAAAGCGGTTTTAAGATAAAAATAAAAAAATTTATTTTGGGATGGCTTTTTAAGAGAATAAAATTTTTTCTCTATATCGGCGAAGAAAACAAAAAATTCTTCAAGTTTTACGGAACGCCCGAAGAAAAACTTATTTTTTGCCCTTACGCTGTTGAAAATGAAAGATTTGTCGGCGAAGCGGAAAAATTGAAATACCGCAAGAATGAATTTAAAAAAGAACTCAGATTGAACGGAGAGCAAGCCGTCGTTCTTTTTATGGGAAAATTGATAGAAAAAAAACGGCCTTTGGATTTATTAAAAGCGTATGAAATGCTAATCACCCGATCACCCAATCACCCGATTACTGAATTACCGGCTCTGGTTTTTGTCGGCGATGGTGTTTTGCGGTCCAAGCTTGAAGAATATTCCAAAGAGCGCAATCTGGACAATGTTTATTTTATTGGTTTTAAGAATCAAACGGAATTGCCGAAATATTACACTTTGGCCGATGTTCTCGTTTTACCCTCCGGAGCGGGAGAAACATGGGGTTTGGCTGTTAATGAGGCGATGTGTTTCGGTTTGCCGATTATTGTTTCCGATGTCGTCGGCTGCGGTCCGGATCTGGTCAAAGATAATGTTAATGGATTTATTTTTCCGCTTGATGATGCGGAACAATTGTCGTTGCGTCTCAAAGATTTGATAGACGATTCCGCGAAAAGAAAATCTTTCGGAGAAAAATCTTCGGGAATTATCAAAAAATATACTTTTGAAAAAGACATTGAGGGTATTTTAACGGCTTTAAAACTTAATTAATTTTTATGAAAATATTAATTACCGGAGAAAATCAGAAAAATAGTTTAGCTAATACTTTCGCAAGGGCTTTTGAAAATTTAGGCTGCGAATCCGTTATTTTTGACGAAGAAAGCTTATACCGCCAGCTCTTTCCCGGTCTTAAAAATAAATACACCAACAGGTTATTCTGGAGATTATTTTCCTCGCTTTTACAAAAAAAGTTTTTAGCTGTTGCCGGAAAAGAAAAACCGGATTTGATTTTAGTTCTTAAGGGATGGTATTTTTGTCCGAAAACCATTTTAAAGATAAAAAAAGAATTACCCCGAACAAAAATTTTTTGTTTTAATCCGGACAATCCTTTCAATACTTGGCATTTTGGAGCCAGCAATTCCTGGATGATAAAATCCATTCCTTTATACGACGTTTATTTCATTTGGGCAAAGCTTTTGATGGCAGATATAAAAAAATCCGGAGTTCAAAGGGTGGAGTATTTGCCGTTTGGTTATGACCAAAAACTTCATTATCCGGTTGATGTTTCCGCGGCTGAACGGAAAATTTATGATTCCGATGTCGCTTTTATCGGCAGTTGGGACGAAAAAAGAGAAAAATGGCTGAATCATCTTTTGGATTATGATTTAAAGATTTGGGGCAGCGCCTGGAAAAAAGCCAATAAAAATTTACAGCGGAAATGGCAGGGGAAAGAAGCGGTGGGAGAAGAATTCTCTAAAGTTTGCAATTCCGCGAAAATCATTCTGAATATTATCAGAAAACAGAATTTTGAGTATCCTGGGCGCAATATTTCATCTCACAATATGAGAACGTTTGAAGTTCCGGCCTGCGGGGGATTTTTATTGAGCGCCAGAACCGATGAAGCCAAGGGTTTTTTTGAAGAAGACAGGGAAGCGGTCTATTTTTCCACCCCGGAGGAACTAAAACAAAAAATAGATTTTTATCTGAAGAATGAAGAATTAAGAAAAGAAATTGCCGAAGCCGGTTATAAAAGATTATCAAACTCCAGTTATTCTTATATAGATAGGGCGAAAAAAATTATTGAGGTTTATGAAAGTTTTCAGAAATAATCCGTCATAAATATGCCTAAAAAAGTTTCCATACTGATTATTTCTTATAACCGAAAATCATTGCTTCAGAAAAATCTGGAAGCTATTGATAAGCAGAAGTTTGAGGGAAATTTAGAAGTGATCATTGTTGATAATGGATCAACGGACGGCACAGCCAAGATGCTGGATGATAAAATAACCGGCGGGAATAAGTTTGTATTTAAATATTTTAAAATGTCGCGAATGGGGGTGGCTGACGCCCGTAATTTAACGATTGCTCATTCAAGAGGCGATATTCTGATATTTTTGGACGATGACAGCGTGATTCAGAATGACGATTATGTTGAAAAAATAGTTGAAAGTTTTAAAGAAAATGGCATCGGCATTGTTGCCGGCAGAACGGTTGATTTTTACTCGGGCGTTATGAGGTTGATCAAAGCCGGTGATCCGCCGGAAATTGATTTTGACAATCCCGCTGGTCTCAAAAAAACGGTAGGCGTTCCCACTAAAAACGCCGCTTTTTTAAGAGAAGCCGTCCATAGAGTCGGCGGGTTCAATCCGCTATTTAAATATGCCTGCGAAGAGGATGTTGATATGTGTATTAGGATTTTGAATTTTGGATACAAACTGACTTTCAACAACGAAGCTCTCGTTTATCATTATCCGGTATACACTTTCAGGGGATATGTTAAAAAATCATATTTCAGAGGATTTTCTCAAGGCGCTTTTCGATCTATCTATCCTAGTAGCGGTTCCCGATTTTTTTTGCTGAAAGCCGCTATCTCCCCTTTATTGGCTATACGAAACTTTATTAAAAAAACGAAGGTCTGTTTTGCTCAAAAATTATTTACCAAGGCTATTTTAAAAGAACTTAGCTTGATGTTTGGCTGGATTAGTTTTAGCTACGCGGCTTTATATTGGGGAGAGGCTAATTACCGGATCAAAATGTTTTTCTCCTTATTGAAAATTAAAATAAAACTGCTAAAAGATTTTAACGATTATTTGATTGAATTGGCAAAATATTATATTAAAAATGTTTTTTTCCCTTATAGAAAAACCTTTCTTCTTTATTTGACCAACCGATGCAATCAGCGCTGTCAGCATTGTTTCTATTCTCAAGATATCAATAAAAATATTCAGGAGCTTTCCCTCGGAGATTTGGGGCGAATAGCCGGTAATTATTATCGCGATACCAATATCAACAGATTATTTGCCGGAAATATTTGCCAGGATTTTACCGGCGGAGAACCGTTTTTAAGAGATGATTTATTGGAGATAATTTCATTATTTAAAACAGCGGGGGTCAGGCATTTTCAGATAAACACTAACGGTATGATGACCGATAAAATCGTTAACTTGAGCCAAGAACTGTTAAAACAAAACGTCTCATTTAAAATTATTATCAGCGTTGACGGTTTAGAAAAAACCCATAATAAAATAAGAAACACGCCAAAAGCGTTTCAAAAAACCGTTCAAACCATAAAAGAATTAAAAAGCATTGGAGCGGCTGTCGGGGCAATAATAACCATCAATAAGCTTAATTACGGGGAAATCGGAGAGGTGGTAAAATTTCTAAATAATGATTTCAACATTGAACCGGGTTTGCAATTAATAAGAGGATCAAGCCATTCCAACGCTTCAGTTGAGGTAAAGGACGCCGCCGACCCCCTAGAAAAAGATATTCTGATTACAAAAGATATTATTCCGGAAATCAGAGATATTTTATATAAAATTTATTTACAGAAATCAGTTGGAAGTCCCTTTCGGGTGGCGGAGTTCGCTAGAAAATTCACTTATCTTCAGAGTCATTTGGATATTATGGAAAGCAAGAAGAGATTATTTAATTGCGTGGCGGGAAAATCAATGGGAGTTATTTATCAAAACGGCGATGTGGCGCTTTGTGAATTTTATAAACCAATCGGGAATTTAAAAGAGGTTGATTTTGATTTACCGCTTCTTTGGGGCAATGCCGAAGCCCGAAAACAAAGAGCTTCTATTAAAAAGTGTTTTTGTCATCACGATTGTTTTATCAATACTGAATATAATCTTAGATTTGCGGGGCATTTAATTTTCAATATCGGTAAATTTGCCGTCCCCGCGCTAAAAAATTATAAATTGAATCAATGATTTATTTATTAGGAATAATCACGCTTGTTGTTCTGGTTGTCGCGATTTTATCCCGATGGCGTTGGGGGGTCTTTATCGTTTTTGCCTGGCTTCTACTTGAAGATTTGATTAGGCGTTTTATTCCCGGCCAACCGCCGCAAACAATGCTGGTGAAAGACATTTTAATAGCTTTAACTTTTTTTTCATTCTTGTTGTATTTCTTTTTTAGAAATAAAAAAATTTGGAAACCGCCTTTTTGGGGAATACTTTTAATATTCGTCGTTCTTTCCATTATAAATGTTTTTAACCCCAATTCTCCCGGTTTGCTGTTTGGTCTTGTTGGTTTACGCGGTTATCTGTGGTACTTGCCTCTTATGTTCCTTGGTTATTATATGTTTGACAGCCGAGAGAGATTATTAAAGTTTTGCCAAATTTTGGTTTATCTTTCAATCCCGCTTTTTCTTTTTACCGTTTTTCAGCATTTTTTTTACGACACCGGCTGGACGCTTGTCAGGTCTTTGGCCGATGCTACCCAAACCCATTCTTTCGGGTCCGCTATCGGCCAATTTGAAGGCAAAGACATACCGCTTTTGCCGTCGGTTTTTGGGACAAGCCACCGGTACAGCCGTTTTTCGATGCTGCTTTTTTTCTTGGGACTCGGTCTTTTAGCGACAAAATACCCCATTAATTCGCTGTTTGTAAGGAAAAATAATAAATTATTATTAGCGTCCATCTTCAGTTCTTTTTTGGGAATAATCATAAGCGGCGTCCGCTCGTCTTTTGTTTTAACTTCCGCGGGGAGTATTTTGTTTTTTTTGTTTGCCGTTTATGTCAATAACGCCAAAATACGTTATTTGTGGAAAAATAATCGCGCATGGATTTTTTCTTTAAAAACCATGATTTTATTGGCCTTGCCGGCAAGTTTTTTGTTTGGATATTCTATTTTTTTTCAGCTTTCGTCTTTTTCTACCGCTTTGGGCCAAAGAATATCGTGGTCTTTTAAAGAATCTTATTCCGCTTTGCTTAATGCCAAATTTTTTGGATATGGCACCGGAAGCCTGTCTCAGGGAATAAATTATATTGCCGGTAGCGCTGAATGGCTTGGCCGGGGGCTTGTTCGTTCCGAAGCCGGCTTTGGCAAAGTTGTTTTTGAATTGGGAATTGCGGGAACGATCATTTTTTATCTTTTTTGGATATACTTATTTTACCTGATGGCAAAAGAAGTAAAATCGTTAAAAAATTTAGATTTAAGGAATCTCGGCCTGGGCATTTTTATTTTCTCATTTTTAATATTATTCTGGTTTACTTTCGTGCATTCTCAAGTATTGGGCGATGCCACCACTTTGGTGATTTTGTGGTTTTTTGTCGGAGTATTTTTCGGTTTAAGAAAACTAGCAACCGTTAATCAATAAATATATGAAAATATTATGCGTTGTTCCTGTTTATTTTCCGGCTTTTCAATACGGCGGTCCGATTATTTCGGTTCATAATTTAAACAAGGCGTTGGTTAAAAAGGGGATTGAAGTGACGGTTTACGCCACCAATGCCGGCTTGAAAGGAAAAGTTTTAACTAATCAGGAAATTGACATTGACGGAGTAAAGGTTTTTTATTTTGATTTTTTTAATTTTTTTGAGTTTCTTGGTCCAACCGGCTGGCAATTTTCTTGGCCGCTGACGATCGCCCTTAAAAATAAATTAAAAGATTTTGATTTAATTTATCTTTCGGCCGTTTGGAATTATCCGACAATGATCGCGGCTCATTATTGCCGGAAATATAAAAAGCCTTATATTATTTCCGTTAGAGGCACTCTCTATCCTTTTACTATCAGAAAAAAAGCTTGGAAGAAATGGTTGTATTACAAGTTAATTACCCGCAATGATCTGAAAATGGCTTCAGCGATTCATTACACCACTCAAGACGAAATGGAAAAATGCCATTCATCTCTTAACCTCAAAAATCGGGCTTTTATCGCGCCCAATATAGTTGATTTATCAGAATCCACGGATTCGCCGCTCAGAAATAAATTTCGGAATCAATATCAAATACCTGAAGACAAAAAAATTATTCTTTTTTTGGGACGAATCCATTGGATAAAAGGACTTGATACCCTGATACCCGCTTTTGCCAGAGTTCTTGAAAAAGAACCCCGGGCAATATTAGTTTTAGCTGGAGGTGATAGAGACGGTTATAAAAAAATAGTTGAGAAGTTAGTTGAAAAACACAATCTTTCCCAAAATATTATTTTTACCGGAATGATTGCCGATAAGGAAAAAGCGGCCGTTTTTCAAGACAGCGATATTTTTGTTTTGCCTTCTTATTCGGAAAATTTTGGAATGGCGGTTGTTGAAGCAATGTCTTTTGGCTTGCCGGTGGTAATTACAAAAAATACGGGAATTGCCGCTGACGTGGCTCGGGTTCAGGCTGGCTTAGTCGTTGATAAAGACGAAGAAAAAATCAGCGAAGCTATTTTGAAAATTTTGACCAATCCGGTTTTAGCCAAAGAAATGGGCCAGCGAGGCAAGCATTTGGTGGAAATAGAATTTTCCGGTCCGGCGGTAGCTGATAAATTTACCGAAGTTTGTAACGAAATTACGCGACGTGAATCATCTTGAGATATATGTTAAATCAATAATACCCTTGAATTACGAAATGCGCATTTTTGCAAACGGCGAAAGAATAAATTTTCTGAAACCCAAACGGAAGCGCAGCCCGGCGCATAATTTTTATGCGCCGGGCGTGAGCGGGTTGAAGAAAATTTATTCTTTCGCTATTCGCGGCTTTATTTCGTAATCCAAAAGTAATAATATATAATTTATAGCCAATGACCGATAATTTTTATGAACGCTATTGGGCGGAAAGGAATGACTATTTAGACGATTTCGCTATTAAATGGCCCAAGTTGAAGCCATATATCCCAAAAGAGAAGGGAGTTGTTATTTTGGATTTTGGTTGCGGCAACGGAAGAATTCTAAAAACCATAAAATCAATAAATCCCGAAGCGCGGCTTATCGGTTTGGATGTTTCGGAGACAGCTCTACTGGAAGCAAAAAAAATACTTCCTGAAGCTGAATTTCACAAAATTACCGATGGCGGTAAATTATCGCTTAATAACGAAACGGTTGATTTTGTTTTTTCTTCCGAAGTTATTGAGCATATTTATGATGTCGAAAACGCCTTTTCGGAGGTTTCCAGGCTCATTAAGCCCGGCGGGCGATTGTTATTAACAACGCCCTATCACGGTTTGATTAAAAACATCTTAATCGCGCTTTTTGCTTTTGACAGGCATTTTAACCCAGCCGGCCCGCACATTAGATTTTTTACCGAAAAGTCGTTGTTTTCTTTACTGAAAAAAAATGGTTTTGAAATTATAACCCACGGTTATTACGGCCGTTTTTACCCGATATTCCATTCCATCTTTGTTTTGGCAAAAAAAAGAGAAAATTCCTGAAAATTATTAATAATTAACCTTGAATTACGAAATATTTATATCATAACGGCGAGCGAAAAGATTTTTCTGACCTGCCTGCCGGCAGGCAGGAACCCAAACGGAAGCGCAGCCCTATCCCTTTCGCGAAAGAGACAGGGCGCGGGCGGGTTGAAGAAAATATTTTCGCTTGCTGTTCGCAGTCTAATTTAGTAATTCAAGGTAATTAAACAAACAGCTTATTTCCGGATAAAAATATAATAATTCGGCCATTGCATCAGGTTTTCGTTTATCATCGCGCCTTTTTCTTTCTGGCTTTGGGATATTTTTTTAGATAGGAGATATTTTGCCAAAGTCTTTAAATTGAGATTAGGGAAGCCCAATGGACTTTTTGTTTTAAATATCAAGTCGTATTCTTTGCTTAGAGACCGAACATAGTCTTTGGTGATATTTTTCGTGCTGGCTTCGGCGGGGATTATTAGGTAATCTCCGCTTTTTTCTTTAGAGAAATTATTATTTTGGAAAACGGTAAAGGGCGGGTTGAAATCCTTGATGTTGCGAAACCACGCGTCCGTGTTTTCAATTTCAATATTGGATTTAAAATCAAAACGGTCGCTGGCCAAACCCTTGTATTGAAGAAATTCGCTAAAGATAAAATAAGGGATACTGGCTCCCGCGCGGTAATCAAGAGCGTCAATAAAAATATCAGCTCGCTTGCTTGGATAGCGGGAGTTGATGTCGGTAATGAGGAAATCCATGGTTTTATTGAAATTAATATAAAGATATTTATAAAACGCGAGATAATGAATTCCCGCGGGAAAAACATTAAACAAAAAAATGACAATAACAACCGCCGTCGCGCTTTTCAATAAAATCGTTTTTTGCTTTTTTTGAGTGAAAAAATAAATTAACGGCGGCAAGGCGAAGATGTAGGCGGGTAGTAAATAATGCGGGCCGTATATTTTTAAGATAAAAAATGACGACACATACGCTAAGCCTGCTATTAACATCGGGTCGTAAATTGGATGTAAAGTTATTTGCCGTCGCAGGGCTTTATATATTCGCCAGGCCACCAAGGGCAATGTTATTAAGATGAGAATCGGATCCGTGAATAAACCGTAATTAAGCAAATTTTTGATAGTTATCATCAAGGCATTGAATGGAAGTTGGCCGTAAATAGCGAGATCGCGGGGCAAATTAACAAAGACAATGAAATAATAAAGAAGAATATAGCCAAAACAACTCAAAAGCACCAAACCGTCAAATATCTTTATTTTCAGTTTTGATGTTTTCCATGACAAAAGAAGATGGCAGAAAGCAAAAGCGGCCAAAGCGATAAAAGCCGTTTCTTTGTAATGGATAGCCATATTGGCGCTGATTACTCCAAAAATGAAATGCTTGGGCCTTTCTTCTTTTAGATACAACAAAAAACAAAAAAGAAAAATAGCGTAGTAAAAGATTACGTTTCTTTCGGCCAAAAGAGTCCTGTAAAAACCAATTGTCACGCCGGGAGTTAATGAAAGCAAGACCGGGGTGATGTAGATAAAAAATTTATTGGAAGTGAATTGAGAAAGTAATTTAACAAAAATAACCATCAGTAAAATATACTGAAGAGCGTGAAAAAGAAGGTACCAAAAAGCCGAGGGCGATTTTAAAAAGAAACCCAAAAGATTATATTCCATCGCCCCTAAAATACTAAAACGACCGAGCTTGGTCACATCGCCGTAGCCGTAAGGAAAATTTCCCTGACTGTACTGAAGAAGCGGTTTTCCGGCCTGAAGCGTTCGCAGTAACACAACGTCGTCCGTCGGTCCGAGATTGGGCTTGACCAATATAAGCGAGGCGTAAATCGCCGTAAAAATTATAAAAATTATTTTCCAGCGGTTAGTATAAAAATTTTTAATCATCGCTGTGTCTAATTAATATTAAAAATTTTATTTCCTTATTTTACTATTGTAATTCCACGATCGCGGAATTACAATAGTAAAATAAGAAAAAGCGCTTTAATCGGCAAATTTTCAAAAATTGACAAATTTTGAAGTTTTATCTATATTAAAAGAATGCTAATTTTTTTAGCGCGTCATTAAGATGGAAAACCATTACCAAAACAAATCAGATTTTATTTCTTTTCTAAAAGAAAAAGCTTTATGGGTTAGAAAAGAAACCCTAGAGCTTCACGGCCGGGCTTCGGGAACTCGTTTGGCTTCTTCTTTGTCCGATGTGGAAATATTCGCGGCTTTATATTACGGCGGAATTTTAAAATTTGATTCAAAAAATGTTAACTGGGAAGAGAGAGACCGGTTTATAGTCAGCAAGGGACACGGCGCTATTTCTTTGTATCCGATATTGGCCGATCTTGGTTTTTTTGATAAAGATGAATTGATAAACATTTCTCAAAAGGAAGCTCTTTTGGGCGATATTCCGGATAATCGCATTCCGGGCTTTGAAACCATCAACGGCGCTTTGGGCCACGGTTTAGGCGTGGCTTGCGGCATGGCGTTGGCTTTAAAGAAAAAAAAATCGGATTCTAAGGTTTTTGTTTTGATGGGAGACGGAGAATTATACGAAGGAGCTGTCTGGGAAGCCATTATGTTTGCCGGGCAATACAAATTAGACAATTTAATACTGATTATTGATAACAATAAAATTTCTATGCTTGATTATTGTAAAAACATCATTGACCTGGAATCATTAAAAGAGAAATTCTCGGTTTTTAAGTGGAATGCCGCAAGGATTGACGGCCACGACATAGCCGGCGTTTACGAATCATTGAAAAAAATAAAAGAAAACGGAAGCGAACAGCCGAATGTTTTGATAGCCGACACTGTTAAAGGAAAGGGGGTTTGTCAATTAGAAAATGATGTTCTATGCCACATCAAATCATTAAAGAAAGACGAAGTTATTGAAGCCATTAAAAAACTGCAATGAATCCTGATCAAACAATAAAAACAATGAGGGATGTTTTAATAGAGGCGATTTATAAAAAGATGGCCATAGACGAACGCGTTTTTTTCTTATCGGCTGATTTCGGCGCTCCCGCCTTAGATAAGTTAAGGAGGGATTTCGGGGACAGGTTTGTCAATGTCGGGATTGCCGAACAAAACTTAGTTAATGTCGCGACCGGATTGGCTTTGGAGGATTATATCGTTTACGCCTATGCCATAGCCCCATTTTTAACAATGAGGGCTTATGAACAAATAAGATTGAATTTGTCCATATCGGCGCAGATAAAACCCGTTAATGTAAATTTGATAGGGGTAGGCGGCGGAGTCAGTTATGATGTGGCTGGCCCGACTCATCATTGTTTGGAGGATATTGGCATTATGCGAATTTTGCCCAATATGACCGTGTTTTCGCCAAGCGATTGGAAATTAACGGAAAAGTTCTTTGATTATTCTTATGGCAAAAAAACACCAAAATATTTTCGGCTTGACGGAAAACCAGTGCCGTTGATTTATGACAATGTTAATGATTTAGATTTTGAAAAAGGATTTTATGAGCTGGTGAAAGGAGATGAAACTTGTCTGGTTTCTACCGGATATTTAACTCATCGGGCTTTAAAAGCGGCCAAGGAGGTGCCGGGGGTTGGCTTGATTGATGTTTTTATGTTAAAGCCGCTTGACGAAAAATTATTGTTTGAAGCTCTTAAAAAATATAAACGGATTATTACCATTGAAGAAGGTTTTATCAATAATGGGGGATTGGACAGTTTAATTTCAAAAATAATCCGCGCCAATCAATCGGGCATTGAATTAAAAAGCCTTGGTTTTGACGACAAATATGTTTTTAATCTGGGAGATAGAAATTATCTGCACAAGTTGAATAATTTAGACGAAGAAAGTATGATTAAAATCATCAAAGAATTTTAGGTTTATCTAACTTTGTAATTCAAAGCAAATTATTATGAATGCAATAAAATATCATCTAGCCGAAGACACTATTGATAAAAAAGATATTGATCGGCTCATTGAATGGCTAAAAACCTATCCTCGGCTTACCAAGGCTGATTTGACGTTGGCTTTTGAAAAAAAATGGAGCGATTGGGTTGGCAAGAAATATTCGGTTTTTTGTAATTCCGGTTCTTCGGCCAACCTCCTAATGTATTACGCTCTTTTGATGTCGGGCGTTCTTAAAAATAAAAAAATAATCGTGCCAAGCGTGGGTTGGGTGACCACCATTGCTCCGGCGATTCAATTCGGTTTTGAGCCTATAATGTGCGAAGCCGATAAAGATACTTTTGGCTTGGACTTGAATCATCTGGAAGAATTGCTTCAAAAACATAATCCGGGCGCGGTTATTATGGTGCAGGTTTTGGGGGTGCCGCACAAAATGGACGAATTGATGGCTCTTAAAGAAAAATACGGATTTGTATTGTTGGAAGATGCTTGCGCCGCCATGGGCGCCTCTTATCACGGAAAAAGAGTCGGGTCTTTCGGCGATATGTCCAGCGCCTCTCTTTATTTTGGCCATCAGTTATCAACTATTGAGGGCGGTTTGGTTTCCACCGACAATAAAATTTTTAACGATGCTTTGCTTATGGCGAGAAGCCACGGCTGGGGCAAGGATCTTGATAAAGAAACGCAAGGTCAGCTGATAAAAAAATACGACATTGACGATTTTCATTCGCCGTTTGTTTTTTACGAACCGGGCTTTAATCTTCGCTCTACCGATTTGAACGCTTTTTTGGGAATACACCAAATTGACAAGATGGACTGGCTCATTAAAAGGCGGGGGGAAAATCACGGCATTTATAAAAAATTCCTGGACGATTATCTTTATAATCAAGAAGCGCCTTCGGATTCGGTTACCTGCAGTATTCATTTCGGGGCTTTGGCCAAGAATAGCGAAGAAAGAAAAAAAATCGTGACGGCCTTGGAAGAAAATGGGATTGAAACCCGCATATTTTCAGCCGGTAATCTCGGTTTGCATCCTTTTTGGTATAATCGTTACGGCAAGGCGTCGTTCCCGATGGCCGATCGGATTCACCATACCGGATTTTTTCTGCCCAATAATCCGTCATTAACGCCGAAAGACATTGAATTTATTTCCGGTATCGTCTTAAATAGTATTAGAGAAAAAGCCGTTTTTCCTATATTTAATCCTTCTTTAAGTCCAATCGCCGAATTTGCCTCGGTCAATACTTTATTCAAACAAGAAACTGCAGACGAAATTAATAATAAAATGAGTATCAGCGAAAACAAACCTTTAAAAATACTTATTACCGGCGGCGCCGGCTATATCGGTTCGGTTTTGGTTCCGGAACTTCTAAAGCAAGGACACGAAGTGACGGTGATTGATAATTTTATGTACAATCAGCCGTCGCTTTTGGATAGTTGCCATTACAAAACTTTAAAAATAGCGCGGGGCGATGTCCGGAATGAAAAATTGATGGCCCAGCATATCAAAGAAAAAGATTTTATCATTCCTTTGGCGTGTCTGGTCGGCGCGCCGCTTTGCGATAGAGATCCGATAGCGGCCCGGAATATTAACTTGGAAGCCATAAAAACGATTTTACGGCTTCGCGAACCTCATCAAAAAATTATTTTTCCCAATACCAATAGCGGTTACGGCCGACAACAGGAAGGAACTTCTTTTTGCGATGAAAATACACCGCTTGAACCCATTTCTTTATATGGTCAGCTGAAGGTAGAAGCGGAAAAAGCCATTTTGGAAAGCGGTAATGGGATAACTTTAAGATTAGCGACTGTCTTCGGCATCAGTCCCCGAATGCGCCTTGACCTTTTAGTCAATGATTTTGTTTATCGCGCTCTCAATGACCGCTTTATTGTTCTTTTTGAATCGCATTTTAAAAGAAATTATATTCATGTTCGCGATGTCGTTTCGGCTTTTATTCATTGTATGAATAATTTTGAACTTCTTAAGAACCAGCCCTACAATGTCGGCCTAAGCGACGCTAATTTGAGTAAATTAGAGCTTTGCCAAGAAATAAAAAAACAACTCCCAGATTTTGTTTTCATAGAATCGTCAATTGGCGAAGACCCCGATAAAAGAGATTATATCGTAAGCAATGAAAAAATCGAAAAAACCGGTTTTAAAACTCAAGTTTCTTTGCAAGAGGGAATCGCCGAGCTTATCAAGGGGTATCAAGTGATTAAAAGAAATCAATTTGCCAATATCTAGGGGCAGTTATTACCGTGTTAATATATTTTGAATTACGAAATGCATAAAACAAACTCAAATTTTTTTCTGAAACCTAAACGGAAGCGCAGTTCCGCTTTAGCGGGACGTGAGCGGGTTGAAGAAAGAATTTTGAGTTTGTCTAATTTCGCAATTCAAAATTTTATATAATGGAAAGAAATTTCAAAAAAATTCTTATTACCGGAATAAGCGGTTCCGGCGGAAGTTATTTGGCTGAATATATCGTCAATAATCATCCCGAGGTTGAAGTTCACGGAATAGCTCGCTGGCACAGCGTTTCCGAAAAAAATAATTTGGAAAATATCGCCGATAAAGCGACGGTTCACGAGAGCGATTTAAACGATTTGAGCTCTATTGTCAGAGTTTTGAAAGAAGTTAAGCCAGACGGTATTTTTCATTTAGCTTCCCACGCCAATGTCCGGGCTTCTTTTATTAATCCCATAGCGGTTTTAAGCAACAACATTTTGGGCACGGCTAATCTTTTTGAAGCCGTCCGGTTGGCGGAAATTGATCCCGTTATTCAGCTTTGCAGCACTTCCGAAGTTTATGGCCAGGTAGACCCTAAAAATGTCCCTATCAAAGAAGACTGTCCCATCAATCCTTCCAATCCTTACGCGGTTTCCAAACTGGCCCAGGATGCTTTGGCTTACACTTTTTTTAAAAGCTACGGCATGAAAATAATCAGAACGAGAATGTTCGCTTATTTGAATCCTCGGCGTTCCGATTTATTCGCGACTTCTTTCGCGACGCAAGTGGCTAAAATTGAAGCCGGTTTGCAAAAAGAATTGCGGCATGGCAATCTGGATTCAACCAGAACCCTTATTGATGTTCGGGACGCCATGGCGTCTTATTGGGTGGCTTTGGAAAAATGCCGATTCGGAGAAGTTTATAATATCGGCGGTTCAACGATTATAACCGTTGGTGATTTTTTAACTCTTTTGAAAAAGAAAGCCAAATGCGAAATTCCTTCCAGTGTTGACCCGGCTCTTTTGCGGCCGACAGACGTAACCCTGCAAATACCGGATGTTAGCAAATTTCAAAACGAAACCGGTTGGAAACCGAAATATTCTTTTGAAGAAAGCGTGGGTTTTCTTTTGGAACATTGCCGAAGCGAGGTAAAAAAATAAATATTTTTCAAATATGAAAATTTCAGACAACGTAGATGTAATTTTAATTTATCCCAAAACCGGCATAGATATCGGAGCAACGGTCGGTCCGCCGCATTCTCTTTTAAGCGTCGCCGCCCCCGTTCATAAAGCCGGTTATAACGTAAAAATAATAGACCAAAGAACCGACGTTGACTGGAAAACCCATCTTACCGATTATCTGGGAAGAAATCCGATTTGCGTTGGAATTTCTTCAATGACCGGCACGCAGATTTATTTTGGCATTGAAGCCGCGAAAATAGTCAGAAAGCTGACAAACGGAA
>JBBTRS010000024.1:0-5896 GCA_038065115.1 Patescibacteria group bacterium | reverse complement strand
TTGGGCGAAAGAGGATCTTGTTTTACTTTTTCCACCATAAAAAGCAAATGGCGGATTTTATAAGGAACGGCTTTGGGCACGCCGGAGCCGATGCGATCGGCTTCTCTGACTTTTATCAGGTCGTTTATATTTTCCGGACCCACCCGGCGCAAAAATCGGCGGACTCCGGCTTCGGTGACCTCGCCCACATTGTAATAAAATAGATGGCAACGAACGAGATGCGTAGTTTTTTCAATAATTTCTTTGGGGAAGTGAAGACGATTAAGTATTTGATTGGTTATTTTAGCGCCGACAATTTCGTGGTTATAAAAAGTTGAATCCGGTCCCTCGCCTTTTTTGGTTCGCGGTTTAGCGACATCGTGGAGCAACGACGCCAAACGGATAACCAGCGAATAATTATTTTTGGCGGCATAATCCAGCGCCCGAACATTATGTTCAAAAACTTCATAAATATGATGCTTGTTTTGGCCAACGCCAATCCCCTCGCCTAACTCCGGAATAACCCAAGAGAGCAGATTTGATTCTTTTAATTTGCGGATGCCTTCAGCGGCCCGTTCAGACATTATTATTTTTTCCAGTTCATCGCGAATTCTTTCTTTGGCAATCACGGCCAAAAGTTCAGCTTCTTTCTTAACAGCCGCGGCGGTTTTTTCTTCAATTTTAAAATTTAATTCGGCGGCGAAACGAATCGCTCTTATCAGGCGCAGGGCGTCTTCGCTAAAACGCGTTTCCGGATCTCCTACGGTGCGGATAATTTTATTTTTTAAATCTTTCTGTCCGTCGTAAGGGTCAATAATTTTAAAGCCTGAACCATGGAATATGGATCGCGCATTTTCTTTTTTTTCCGTTTTATTTCTTAATTCCCATGTTTCGTGGCACAAGGCCATTGCGTTTACGGTAAAATCGCGGCGCGATAAATCCTCTTCAACGGTTTTGGCGAATTTTATTTCATCGGGGTGTCTTTTGTCGGTATATTTCCCTTCTAAGCGAAAAGAGGTTATTTCAATAATTTTAAGGGACGGGTCCTCGGATTCGGTTTTGACGCCGACCGTTCCGAAGGTATTTTCATAAACGGTGGCGGGCTTATCCTCGCCTGCCGACGGGTGGGCGCCGGCAGCGCTTCTAAAATCGGAAAAAAGTTTTTGAATTTCTTCGGGTTTAGCGTTAGTGGTAATATCCCAATCTTTTGGTTTTATGGGCAATCCTTCGGCTTCACTCCGGATAAGGTCGCGGACGCAACCGCCCACCAGAAACGCTTGATAACCGTTATTTTGAAGTTTTTTGACAATCTCTAAGACTTCGTTTGGAATTTTGACATTCATTGTTTTTAAGTATACTCTGATATCCGGAAATTAGAAATTGGCTAGTCAGGAATTTCTATCGTATTTGGACTTTAACAACCAAAAAAGGAGGTAAAATGTATCCACCGGAAATGTTTTTTGATTTGAAAGATTTTAAATGGAATGGGATTTTTAAAAACGTTGAAAATACGTGGGAAGTCTTAGTTAAATTAAGAGAGCGCGTTTCTTCGTTTTTGTGGCAGGAATGCGGAAAAAAAGATTCTCCGGAAGAATATTTTTGTTACAAGGAAAAAGGAGTAATTATTGAAACTGGCGTAACTTTCAAAGGCCAGATTATGATTGGCGAAAATTCCGAAATCAGAAGCGGCGCTCATTTAAGAGGCCCTATCATAATCGGCAAAAACTGCGTGGTGGGCCATTCTTCCGAGATAAAAAGCTCCATTCTTTTAGACGGCGCCAAAGCTCCTCATCTTAATTATGTCGGTGATAGCATTTTAGGAAAAAATGTTAATTTGGGAGCCGGCTCTAAGTTGGCCAATTGGAAACACACCCATTCTTTGGTCTACGTTGAGAAAATTTCCACCGGACTTAAGAAATTCGGGGTTGTCGTTGGAGACGGAGCGCAGATTGGTTGCAACGCCGTTTTAAATCCGGGCACCTTAATTGAAAAGAAAGGCTGGGTTTATCCTAATGACACACTGGAAGGATTTTGGACACGGAAACTTCTTTGGGAAAGATTGAGGAAAAAAACCAAAGAAGCAAACAAGCCAAGTCTTGCTTAAAATAAAAAATAAAAAGCCCTCTGATATTTATCGGGGGGCTTTAACTTGTTAAAACGTCGCTGGTTTAAACATCTTTTTAAGAAACAAATTCTTCTCTGCAAAGGCCGGGATTACATTTTTTTAAAATAGAATTCGGCGGAATGTGGAATTCAAACTTTTCCACAATGCCTAAATCCCCGGAATCTATTTTATTTTCTATCGCGTCCGAAGACAATAGTGAGAATTTTGTGAAAAAAATCACTTTATTCTGTCCGTCTTCCACGATATTAGTTTTGCCAAAAGGAGCGCGAGTCAGTATAAATTTACTATCTTCGCTTGTTTTGTAATAAAAACAATATTCTCTTTCATTTTCCGTAATTTCGCTATAGCCCAAGAAAAAATAGCTTGAGTGGCCGTTTTGATCAACCGCGAGTTGTTTTAACGGCCGTTCCGTGCTAGTGCTGGTAGGTTGTAATTTTTTCGGTGAAACTTCAATTATATACGGCGTTGCCAGAATCCAAAGCGCCGCGATAACCACGACCATTACGAGATTTAACAGCCACTGCGCGAATCCTTTTTTCATTTGATCCTCCTTTTTGGTTTTGTATTATTATGTTGTTAACGAACAATTAAAACAATGAAAGCAGATTTTGTTGTTTTGTCAAATTTCTTAAAATAATTTATAATATTAAAACAAAAGACACGCATCCGCGCCCTTGTAGTGAAACGGATATCACGACTGCCTTCGAAGCAGTTAGTGGAGGTTCGATTCCTCCCGAGGGCACAAAAATTTAGACTCTGACCAAATTCGGGGGAGTTTGATTTTCCAAAACGGCGATAATATTTTCGGCGGCCATTTCCGCCATTTTACCGCGAGTTTCTAAAGAAGCCGAAGCAAGGTGCGGGGTTAAAATAACATTGTCTAATTCGGTTAATCCGGGGGTTAGGGCCGGTTCGTTTTCAAATACATCCAAGGCGGCCCCGCGAATAACTTTATTTTTTAAAGCTTCTGTCAACGCGATTTCGTCAATAACCGGGCCACGGGAAGTATTAATAAGATAAGCGGTCGGTTTCATTGTGGCCAATTCTTTAGCGCCGATTAAATGACGGGTGGCGGGAAGCAAGGGAACATGAATTGAAACGACATCTGAAATTTTGAGCAATGTTTCCAAGTCGACATAATCCGCTTTATAAATTTTTTCCAATTCTTCGTTGCGTTTGATATCGTAGTAAACAACTTTCATATTAAAACCACCGCGCATCCGACGCGCTATTTCCCCGCCAATTCTACCCAAACCCACTATTCCCAAAGTTTTACCTTTAAGGTCTGAACCGAGAAAGAGCATCGGCGCCCAGCCGACAAATTTTCCCTGGCGGATAAATTTATCGGCTTCCGCGATTCTTTTGGTAATGGCGAAAATCAAACCAACGGCAAACTCCGCCACGGTTTCGGTTAAAACGCCCGGGGTGTTAGAAATTATTATTCCTCGTTTTTGGGCGGCTTGAAGGTCAATATTGTCAACTCCGACGGCGTAATTGGCAAAGATTTTCACCTGGGGTCCGGCCGCCGCCAAAACTTCGTCGTCAATTTTATCGGTTAAAAGGCACAAAACCGCGTCAAAATTTTTATCTTTCAAAGCAGTTGTTAATTCTTCTTTGTTTAAAACCTTATCCAGAGGATTGATGATTATTTCGTATCCTTTGTCTTTCAGTTTTTTGATTCCGGTTTCCGGAATTTGGCGGGTGATATAGATTTTCATAGTTTAATCATATTGCAATCTTTAAAAATTTTCAATCAGAAAATACTTCCTCCTTTATTTACTATTGTAAATCCACGATCGCGGAATTACAATAGTAAATAAAATTCAAAAAATTTAAAGTTGGAAATTGAAGATTGGGAAATGTATAATTGAAAGACCGTCCATAGCTCAATTGGCAGAGCAGCTCCCTCTTAAGGAGAAGGTTGCAGGTTCGATTCCTGCTGGGCGGACTGAAAATTTCAAAATTAAATCTTAAAATTAAACCTTGAAATGACAAAACTTGGCGATTCTCTTTCCGATATTTCCGGCATCGGGCCGAAATTTCTGGTTCGGCTGGAAAAATTGAATATTAAAACCGTCGGCGACTTGCTTTGGCACTTCCCTTTTCGCTATGAAGATTTTTCTCAAATTTATAAAATCGCCGAACTTAAAGCCGGACAGCAGGCAACTATCCAAGGAACAATTACCGATATTTCTTTGCGTAGAACTTGGCAAAAAAGAATGTTTTTGGTTGAAGCCTTGATTAGCGATGAAACCGGAAATATCAGGGCAATCTGGTTCAACCAGCCGTATTTAAAAAATATTCTCCTTAAAGGGAAGCTGGCTAATTTCGCCGGCAAAGCAACGCTTTCCAAAAATAAACTTTATTTTTCTAATCCGGTTTATGAAATAATTCAAGACACAGGATACGAGATTAAAGACACAAGACATACAGCGCGTTTGGTGCCGATTTATCCGGAAACCAAAGGATTAACCTCAAAAGGGATTCGCTATCTTATTGATCCCTTGCTTCGCGATTTAGCGGAAATTCCGGAATTTTTACCGGCTTCAGCGCTTAAAAAAAATAATTTACCGGAAATCAATTCGGCTATCCGTCAAATTCATTTCCCCGAATCTTTAAAAAAAGCTCAAACGGCTAAAAAACGTTTTGCTTTTGAAGATCTTTTTTATCTTCAGCTTCATAATATCCAGCAACGCCTTAAACTTAACCGGGAGAAAGCGGTTCCCTTAAAAACAGACATTGAATGGCTAAAAAAAACGCTTCAGAAGTTGCCTTTTGAACTTACTCTTTCCCAAAAACAATCTCTTTGGGATATCTTGCAAGATATTCAAAAACCGCATCCGATGAATCGCCTGCTTCAGGGCGATGTTGGTTCCGGGAAAACTATTGTCGCCGCTTTGGCGGCTCTAACGGCAGCCAAGGAAAACAATCAAAGCGTTTTTATGGCTCCGACTGAAATTCTGGCTAGCCAGCATTACAAAACATTCATTAAATTTTTTCCTGATTTCAGCGAAGGATTGGCTTTGATTACTTCCGGGCAAGCAAAAATTTTTTACGGCGATGGCTTGGAAGCCGAGATCAAAAAAAGCGAGCTTCTGAAAAAAATCTCCGCGGGGTCAATTAAAATTATTATTGGCACTCACGCCTTAATACAAAAAAATGTAAATTTTGATAATTTAGTTTTAGCGGTTATTGACGAACAGCACCGTTTTGGAGTTGAGCAACGGACAAAGCTTTTAAAAAAGAATAAGCTGGTCCCCCATTTTTTATCAATGTCGGCTACGCCAATTCCCCGCACTTTGTCTTTGAGTATTTTTGGCGACCTTGATTTGTCAACGATTACCGAATTGCCAAAAAACAGAAAAAATATCATTACTAAAGTTGTGGCGTCTATCAACCGGAACAAAGCCTACGCTTTTATCAGGGGCTTGGTTAAAAAAGGCCGCCAGGTGTTTGTAATTTGCCCCAGGATTGAAATGCCGTCTTTGGAAGACCAGGAAAAAACCGGTTCATCCTGGCGAAACCAAGCGTTTCAAAATTTAGAAATAAAAGCGGTTAAAGAAGAATACGAAAAATTAAAAACAAAAATATTCCCTGATTTAAAAGTAGCGATGCTTCACGGAAAAATGAGAGCGAAAGAAAAAGAATTAATAATGAAAGAATTTAAAAACGGAAAAATTGATGTTCTGGTTTCCACTTCAGTCGTGGAAGTGGGCGTTGATATTCCCAACGCGGCCATAATGATGATTGAAGGAGCGGAGCGTTTTGGCTTGGCCCAGCTTTATCAGTTTC
>JBBTRS010000023.1:0-4885 GCA_038065115.1 Patescibacteria group bacterium | reverse complement strand
ACGTTCTCGAGTCCTGTACTCACAATAAACGCGCCGAGCAGGTTATTATTCTAAACGGTTTGAATCCGTTCCTCTGACAATGAGTCGGAGCGTAGCTGAAAGACAGTCAATTATCGCGAGATGATTGGCGGAGGGTCTGGAAGCAAAAAACAGCCCAAATTACAAAATGAGTTTATCGACCTATGGATAGGGTGGTGAGCATAGGGAAGATAAAGTAAAAACTCTTTTGGGATGCTTGGAATAGAATATTAACTGACCTTGGGAGATCTGAAGTTGTTACTATATTTATTATTTATTTAAATTTTAAATATGGTATAATGAAACTTACGCAACGTCAGAAGTCAGCTGATTCATAGTACCGAAGCGCATAAAAATTTTACGCGCTCGGGAAGGAATCACTCCAAATGTTATGTTAAATCCCGATTATGTTGTTGGCTTAACAGACGGTGAAGGCAGTTTTACCGTCTATATAAGAAATCCAGATGTCTCTAAGAAAGTTAAAAGGCGGACAAAAGCCGAGCCGAGGTTCTACATTAAACTTATAGAGAAAGACAAAAACATTCTTTATAAGCTAAAAGAATTTTTCGGCTGCGGAAGTGTTTATTTTCAGAAAGATACGCGCCTTAACCATCAGAATTGTTATCGTTACGAGGTAGCCAACAGGAAAGATTTGGAAAAAATTGTCATTCCATTTTTTCTAAAACATCAATTACGGTTAGAATCAAAAAGAAAAGATTTTATGATTTTCCGTGAATTGATGCGAAGAATTAAAAAGGGAGAACATTTAACCAAATCGGGATTAAGAAATCTTTTCAAGATTAAAGAAAAGATGCATTAGAGCTCGCCGGATGCGGGAAATCCGCACGTCCGGTGGGAACATCAACTCTAAGTTTTTAGAGGATAATCGCCCGTCACACCAAGGGAGCCGGGAGTAGGTAAAGTTCCGATTTATCGGGATTAGTCTAACCTCGGTGACATGGGTGAAGTCGTAACAAGGCACCGGTAGGGGAACCTGTCGGTGGATAATTTAATTAAATAAAAATAAATCCTAAAATTAATTAGGGCAGCCAAAAAATTATTTAACCAAACTTCTTTTAAGTTTTTAACTTGCTTGCCCGATTTTTTTAAATTAACGGCGGGTGAATAAAAAATTTTGACAGACTGGTTTGTTTTTAATAGAACTCTTTATTCTTAATTTGGATTTTCTTAAAAATTCAAGCTGTTTGAAAAATTGAACTTGAAAGAAGCGATGCTTGGTTAGAATAAAAATAAATTTTACGGCGAATTCGCAACCGCTTCAAATTTAAAAGCCGGGCTTTCAATTAGGCGATAAATCAGCTATCATTATTTATAAATATGAAAAATATTTTATTGGTTGAGGACGAACAATTTTTGGCTAATCTTTTAAAAATCCGTTTAGAAAAAGAAGGCTTTATCGTTCATCACGCCGCGGAAGGCCAAGAAGCTTTGAATTTTATCAAAGAATTAAAGCTGGACTTGATCCTGCTTGACATTATTTTGCCTAAACTATCCGGTTTTGAAATATTGGAAGCGATTCGCGCCGATTCTCGGCTGCAGGACATTCCGGTAATGATTATTTCCAATCTGGGGCAGGAAAACGATATTAGCCGGGGGCAATCGTTGGGCGCGGTGGAGTATATTGTCAAGGCCACTGTTTCCATAGATGAATTAATCGGACAAATCAAGAAAAACCTGAAAATAACGGAAAGTTCGCCTCTTTAGATTTTTTTGTTTCAGAATAATAATTGAATTTTAATTTCAAGCAAAGCTTGGTTGGTTGTCGCGCGGTTTAAAACCCGATTGAGTTTCTAACGAAGTGAAGTTATCCACAGCTCTTTAATTGTTTAACCAAGGAGGTTTGTCTATAATTAATTTAATTAGAAAAAAGGTCGAAAATTAAAAATAATATAAATGAAATTTGGAACCCAAGAAATTTTTCTTGAATTCCAAATTTTAATTAACAATGAAAAAAGGATTTACTTTAATTGAACTTTTAATCGTTATCGCTATTTTGGCGATTTTAGCCACGACCGTGGTTTTGGTTTTAAACCCGGCTCAAATTTTGGCTCAAGCCAGAGACGCCCAAAGAATTTCTGATTTAAGCAGCGTCAAGAGCGCGATTGCTTTGTATATGGCAACGGCCACCAGCACACCTGTTGTTTCAGCTACCGCGACCTGCACCATCACCGGTTGTAATAACCCTGGTCCATTTACCACCGCTCCGACCGTTAATACTTTGACGGCTGTTAATGGCACGGGCTGGATGTCAATTGATCTTAGAGGAACGAGTGGCGGTTCTTCGTTAAGCGCTTTGCCGACAGATCCTACCAATAGCCTTATTTATTATTATGGCTATAAAGGCGATGCTACTGCTTTAACTTTTAAATTAGCTGGCCGATTAGAAAGCGCTAAATACGGACCCTCGATGGTGAGTGATGGAGGAATCAGAAATACTTGCCCTCAATATCCTCCGGTAGTTACAGACACGAGTTGTTATTACGAAATAGGTACCGATGTGTCTTTGTAGTTTTTTTTCCGCTTGACGATATTATTTTTGTTAAGAATTTTATTTTTAGCAATCTTAATACAAAAAAAACGCTCCGATAATTGTATTGGGGCGTTTTTTTGTTTTCATAATCGGGAGAATTTGATATAATTATCACAATTACCGCAACCATGATAATTAGGCAATTTATTCGGCGTTAATGTCCCGCGATAAGTTCAAATTTAAGTTATGTTGTCTCTCCCGATTTTAAAATTAAAGAAACTGATAACCGACGAAGGCTTAATCAAGCCCGAAGAATTTGACCGGTTAGCTTTAGAAGCTGAAAGAAAAAAACAAGGCTTGATAGACCTTTTGATTTCGCAGGGTTTCATCACCAAGGATTATTTTTACGATGTTTTGACAAAATCCTTGAAGGTAGAAAGAGCTCATTTAAGGAATCAAAAAATAGACGAAGAGGTTTTAAATCTTTTACCTCGGGATTTGGCTCAATCTCGGCGGGCGTTGATCTTTCGGCGGGCGCCTGACGGTTCTTTTGATGTTGCCATGGAAGATCCCGCTAATTTAAATACCATGGATTTTCTGCAACGCCGCTTGGGAGCAAAAATCAATCCCTTTTTGGCTACCGATGACGATCTTGACTGGGGCTTTTCCGCTTACGAAGCCCGCCTAGTCCAGGATTTTAGAAAAATAATTGAAAAAAGCGTTAGCGACTCTTTGCGTTCCCGGCTTGGAGGGGAAGAAAAATTGGTTGAAGCGGCCGCTGAATTGCCAATCGTGGCCATTGTTAACAATCTTTTGGCTTACGCCGTTTCTTTGAGAACTTCGGATATTCATTTGGAAATTACGGAAGAAAGTGTTTTAGTTCGTTTTCGCGTTGACGGTATTCTTAGTGAGATCATCAAAATTAATAAAGAAGCCCAGCCGGCGATCGTCGCCCGGATTAAACTTTTGTCCGGTTTAAGAATTGACGAGCACTCCAGGCCGCAGGACGGTCGTTTTCGTTTTCAAAACAACCAACAGTTTATTGATATCCGGGTGTCCGTGATGCCGACTTTTCACGGCGAGAAAGTGGAAATGCGGTTATTGACTGTTTCCCAGAAACCTCTTTCTTTCAGCGAATTGGGAATGTTGGAAGACCATGTTAAGGCCTTGGGCGACAACATTAAAAAAACCTTTGGCATGCTTTTGGTTTGCGGTCCGACCGGTAGCGGTAAAACCACCACTATTTATTCTATTTTGAATAAACTCAATAGGCCGGAAGTGAATATCGTAACTATTGAAGACCCTATTGAATATAATATGCGCAATACCAATCAAGTTCAGGTGAACCCCGCCGCCGATATTACTTTTGCTAACGGCTTACGGGCGATTTTACGACAGGACCCCAATGTCATTATGGTAGGGGAAATCCGCGACAGCGAAACGGCGGAGATAGCGATTCACTCGGCCCTCACCGGTCATTTGGTTTTAACCAGTCTTCACACCAACGATGCCGCGACGGCTGTCCCTCGATTGATAGATATGGGAGTTCCCGCGTTTTTAGTAGCCGCTGTTTTGAATTTAATCGCGGCGCAACGTTTGGTGCGCAATCTTCACCGGGACTGCGTTGAATCTTATGTTCCGGAAAAAGAAGCCCTTGAAACTATCCAGAAAGAATTGGTTGAGCTTGGTCTGGAATCAAAAGGAGTTCGCCTGCCTAAAACTTTTTACCGCGGCAAAGGTTGTCAAGTTTGTAATTTTACCGGTTATTTGGGAAGATCGGGAATTTATGAATTGCTGGAAGTGAACAGCGAGGTTAGAAAGTTGATTGTCAGTTCGGAATTTTCTTTGGATGCTCTCAAGAAATTAACCAATCAGCAAGGAATGGTTACGATGTTTGAAGACGGATTAAGAAAAATAGAACGGGGGATGACCACGGTAGAAGAAGTGCTTCGCGTGATACGCGAATAGCGATACCAATATACAAATGGATGCGAATGATACTAATGTAATACCAATATACGAATGCATACGAATGCATACGAATTATACTAATAAATGCGAATTCGCATCTATTCGTATCATTAGAATGAATTCGTATATTAGTATTACATAAGTATCATTAGCATGAATTAGCATATTAGCATCACATTATGAGATTTCACTACATAGCCAGCGAACCCGCCGGCAAAATCGTTGAAAGCGAAATTGAGGCTCAAGGCATAGCCGAAGTTTTAGAGTTTCTGGCGAGCCGGGGATTAAAACCGGTTAGCGTTAAAATTGTTAAAGGATTTAAAGCGCTTAGCGGTCAGGGTGTTTTTGGAGCGTCAATCACCGAAACCGACAAAATCTTCTTGACGAGATATTTGGGGCTGATGC
>JBBTRS010000022.1:0-4183 GCA_038065115.1 Patescibacteria group bacterium | reverse complement strand
GAATTTTACGGGTCCATCAGTTTGATAAGCTGGAAATGTTCAGTTTCACCGCTCCTGAAACTTCCGAAGAAGAACATAAATTATTTTTGGCGATTGAAGAAGCATTGATGCAGGAATTGGAAATTCCCTACCGGATAATGAAAATTTGCACCGGCGATCTGGGGGCGCCGGCCGCGGCCAAGTTTGACATTGAAGCATGGTTTCCGGGGGAAAATATTTACCGCGAAACCCACTCTACCTCAAATTGCACCGATTATCAGGCGCGAAGACTGAACATCCGCTATAAAGACAAAACAGGGAAAGCGAATTTCGTCCACACCGTCAACGGCACGGTTTTTTCCCAGCGCCCCATCCTCGCCATTATTGAAAATAATCAAACCAAGGAAGGCGACGTGAATATCCCCAAAGCCCTAGCTCCTTATTTTGAAAAGTTGAAGTAAGGTTGATTTTAAAGGCAGGTTCGTTAACGAGACGGCGATGAGCGTCGGGGCTGCGTATAAATCCTAATGAGTTTTCTAAGGCGGTTATTTTATTATTTCCTTTAAATCTTCTTCGGTTAATCCCAGGTTTTTCAGTTTATTGACGGTATCCTGGTGTTTTTGTTCTTTCAATTGTTTTTCTTGTTCAGCTTGACGCTGTTTCTCTTCCTGTAATGATTTTTTAGCTTGTTTGTCGACGTCGGTCATTTCAACGAATTTTCTCACCTGGACATAATCAGGAATATGTTCTACTAATACCGGCTGGGTTTCCAAGAATTGGCCTGAATGAATGGGCTTGTAGTCATAGGTATGCTCAAAATCTATCTTGTATTCGCTGTCTGTAAGCTCTAAGACGCCTATCTTCTTTTCTTGGGCTTCCTTTTGAATATTTTTGGCCTGGTCTTTTTCAATGAGGATTATTTCTTGAGTGCTAGGATCATAATTTACAAAAGGATGAGGGAGCTTATCAAAGTCGCCACCGTTACCGTAGGCGGGATGGTCAGGGGCTTGGTATACAGAAATTATTTCTTTAGTGATTTTGTCTATGAGTAGAAATATCCAATTGTCTTGACCAGAAGCAGTAACATAACGTTGTCGAGCATAAACCGCTCCTGCAGCATCTGCATATAAAAACATAATAGTTGTATAAGAACCAAAATTACCTCCCACAGCAAGTTGAGAACCCCAATTAGAATTAGGGTATCCCTTGAATTGTGGATAAAACCCATACTCTCCTCCCGGTAAGATCATATTTGATCCACTACCGGCCGCTCTAGTTACTTCCCCTGTTGCAGTTTTTAGCGCAGAAGTGTCTACGCTGGCACCTGGAAGATAAGCCGAAGCGTTCAACACCACCACCCCGTTAGCCGTATTGGCGGCGGCGGTTGCGCCTGTGCCCCCGTAAGAAGTTCCTATTGTGTTTGCGTTCCAGGCTCCGGCGGTCAAGGTTCCCACTCCGGTAATGCCGGTGTAAGAACCCGAAACCCTGCCTGGCGCTACGGTGCCAGAACCCAAGCTGGATGCGTTAAGCCCTGTAAGAGTTGAACCGTCTAAAGAAGCGAAATAAGTTGAAGATAGGCCGGTAATTTTGCCGGTGGAATCAATCAGATTGACATTGCCGGTGCCGAATTGAGCCGCGCCTGTGACATCGAGCTTTGCTCCCGGATTCGTCGTTCCGATACCAACGTTGCTTAAAGAATCAATATAAAGAGAATTGGCCAAAGCGCCGGTATCGACGCCGATGACGCCGCCGCCGGTAGTGGGATTGCCGGTGGGATTGTTAAAAGCCAAAACCATAAGGCCGACCGAAAGGCCGGCTATTAAAGCGGAACCAAGATTAAATAGAAACCTAAAAAAGCGAGGTTTTGTTCTCTCTCTCGGGAATGGCTGAAGCGAAGATGAATTATTCATAATAATTAGTATAGCATTTTCATATCTTAGATATGAATAAACCCTGCTATTTGTCTTGGCGTAGCAAGGTTTAAGGGATATGATTAAATAAAGATGTTGAAATTTATGACA
Organism: Patescibacteria group bacterium; assembly: GCA_038065115.1. GTDB lineage: Bacteria > Patescibacteriota > Minisyncoccia > UBA6257 > MFKM01 > MFKM01. Next base: position 2,183 of record JBBTRS010000022.1, on the reverse strand, counting down.
ATCTTTTCTATCTTTGTTTTGCTGGTTGCCGGCGTTATTTATTTTGTTTTTTATTCCCATTTTTTTCTCGTAGCCGCGGTGGAAGTTTCCGGTTCGGTCAGAGCAGAGGAAATCAAAGATGCGTTGAGCAATAATTTGGCGGAAACTTCAAAAATCAGGTATCTTCTTGGTTCGGATAATCTGCTTTTTTGGCCTCCGAAAGCGATGGGGCAAATCCCCTCGTCTTTATATTGGCTTGAAGACATTAAAATCAAAAAAGACTGGCAACAAAAAAAAATCATCATTGAAGCGAAGGAGCGGCGGCCTTGGTTGCTTTGGTGTTTGCAAACGCGGACAAACGCGGACAATGTTCCGCGTCAGTCCGCGATTAAGAAATGTTATTGGGTTGACGAACAAGGCGTGGTTTTTTCTCCTGCTTCCGAAGCCGAAGGATTCATCGTTCCAAAAGTATTTGAAGAAGATGGCCGCCAACAATTGATACTCAGCCAGTCGTTTTACGACAACCCCCAATTAGTGAAAAATACCTTGGAAATCATTAAACAAATTAAAAAATCATCGCTGGCTGTTAATCGCTTTCTGGTCAGCAACGCCGATCTGCAAGAAATGGAAACCGAAACAGGCAAGCTGAAATTATATTTCAGTCTCCGCTTTTTGCCGCAAAATCTCAACAAGATTTTAATTGATTTAGCCGGCCGCTTGGATTTTCCAAAGTTAGAATACGTTGACTTCCGAGTGGAAAACAGAATATATTATAAATAAAATAATGTTTAAATCCCCTCGTTTTTTTGTCGTCTTAATTCTTGCTGTTTCCCTGTCTTTGATGCTTTTCGTTTCCAGCCGAGAATCAGCCACTATGGACGAATTAGCCCATATTCCATCCGGCTATAGTTATCTGCGGTATCTGGATTATCGCTTAAATCCGGAACATCCTCCTTTGGTGAAAGCTCTTTCAGCCATACCTTTAATGTTTATGAAATTGCATTTTCCAACCGACCATTCCAGCTGGACTGACGACGTCAACGGCCAATGGACGATGGGCAATCAGTTTATTTATCGGTCCGGCAATAACGCCGATTGGCTTATATTTTGGGCGCGGCTCGGTCCGATTATCTTAACGCTCTTGCTGACGACATTGATTTATATCTGGGCCAAGGAATTGCTAGGCGACTGGTGGGGGCTTTTGCCGGCATATCTATTCTCTTTTTCGCCGACTATTTTAGCTCACGGCCATTATGTCACCACCGATATCGGCGCGGCCCTGGGCGTGGTTTTGGCAACTTATTTTTTTATCAAATATCTTTTAAAACCCAGTGGCAAAAATTTAATTTTCGCCGGTTTAACTTTCGGGATAGGTCAATTAATGAAATTCTCCGTTGCCCTGCTAATTCCCTATTTTTTCATTTTAATTTTAATTTGGTTTTTTTATACCCGTAGCCTGACGCGCGATAAAAACAAAAACTTTTTGCCGCGGAAATCCTGGCGTCAATTTTTATCGCTAACGGCTATCTTTTTCATCGGCTATTTCTTGGTCTATCTCGTTTATTTTGTTTTTACTGTTAATTATCCCGTCTCTAAACAAGTCGCCGACACTAAAATCATCTTAACTTCTCTCGCAAACCAATCGTTAGCCGATCTCAATGTCAAAATGGCCGGCAATGATTTTCTTCGCCCGTTAGGCCATTATCTTTTTGGCATATTGATGGCCGGCCAACGATCCGCCAATGGCAACACCGCTTATTTTTTGGGGCAAATTTCAGCCGCCGGTTGGTGGTATTATTTCCCGGTTGTCTTTTTCTTAAAAGAACCGCTTCCCTCTTTGATTTTGATTTTAGCCGTTTTGCTTTTCGGATTTTGGGGCGCTATTAAAGAATTAATATTTAAAATCTCAAAATATAAAATTCTGATTTCAAAATTCAATAACTATCTGGGCACTCATTTCCCGGAGTTTTCAATGATGATTTTCATTGCTTTTTACTGGCTTTACAGCATGCAAAGTTCGTTGAATATCGGCATTCGCCATATTATTCCGACAATGCCTTTCATTTATATTTTAATTGCCGCCGGTCTGAAAAATTGGACAAATAGTAGTTTTTGGAATTATTCTTCAACTTCCGCCTTTGCCTTGAAGAATATCCCGCAGGCGCTGAAAGATTGGTTTCGCCGCAGGCGAATTTCAGCGCCGA
>JBBTRS010000021.1:0-3179 GCA_038065115.1 Patescibacteria group bacterium | reverse complement strand
CCAACAAGCCAGTAATGCGATGAAACCTATGCTTTTGGCATTTTGGGTAAAAAATACAAAAAACAATGTTTCACGACAAACATTGTTTTTCACATTTTAATGTTTCACGGCAAACATCGTAAAACCCAAAAATACAAAAACCAATGTTTGTCGTGAAACATTAAATATTAAACAGATTAAGATTTATGGTAATATTAATCTGTAATGACCAAGAAAACAGAATTAGGAAAATTAGGTGAAGAAATCGCTTGTAGATATCTTGTGGATAAAGGCTACAGAATCATTGATCGTAATTTTTTGAAGCCATGGGGCGAATTAGATATCATCGGTAAAAACCCAGATAAAACCTTGGTTTTTATAGAAGTAAAGACAACAAAACGAATCGGCAATCAATCCGGCAATCAGGCAAATAGTTATCCCCAGTTGCCGAATTCAAAAATTGCGTTTAGGCAAGTTCAACTTAGTTCCGATCGTGATTTGATGTCAACGATTGAGCCGGAAATGCAAATGACCTCGGCTAAGATAAAAAAATTAAAGCGAACCGCTTCTTTATATGCCGGCCATTATCAGGAATTGATTGACGACGCCAAAGGTTGGCGGATTGATTTGTTAGCATTGACAATTAACGAAAAAGATTGCGTAATTAAACATTACGAAAATATCTAGCATTTTTTTTGTTTTTATTTTTCAGAATCTTAGTTAGCTTTTGAAAAAAACAAAACGCCTTGCCCTTGATTAACAAAGATATTAAAATATAATAAAATAAAACGGAATGGTGGCCATGGTGTAATGGCAGCACAAGGGCTTGTGGAGCCCTTTGAGGGAGTTCGAGTCTCCTTGGCCACCCACAAAAATGAAAATCTATAAAAAAATATTTATTATTTTTATTGTTATCGTTACTGTTCTTGGTTTGGTAGCTTTTTCTTTTCCCGCTCGGGATTTTTCCAAACCGCAGTCGCAAAATTCTCCTCTTAAAACTGAAGAAAATTTTGTCGCTTCTATTAATCCGGTTTCGCCGGCTTCAACCTCTACGGCTGCTACGAGTTCAGTTTTAAATTCAGCGAAAACTAGTTTTGAAGAAATGTTTGGTTTTTCGGATTTAGGCCAGGAAAGCGATTTGGTGGGGAAAATGGGAACAGGCGATTCCGCTACCGGCAGTATTGATAAAATTTTTGAGGAATTAAATCAGTGAGCGACGACCGAAAAAAAATTGTTGTTATCGGCGGCGGAACGGGGATTTTCGCCGTTCTTAATGGTTTAAAAAAATATTTTGATAATATTTCGGCTGTTGTGAGTATGGCTGATGACGGCGGGTCAACCGGCACCCTGCGGGAAGAATTCGGAATTTTACCGCCCGGCGACATTCGCCGGGCCATTATCGCTTTAGCTTGCTCGGACAATAAAATTCTTTCCGAGCTTTTTAATTATCGGTTTAAAGAAGGCCGGGGTTTGGCCGGCCATAGTTTTGGAAATTTAATGATTGCCGCCTTGGAACGAATTACCGGAAATTTTGATTTGGCCATTAAAGAAGCCAGTAAGATTTTTGGTTTGAAAGGAAAGGTGATGCCGGCGACTCTCCAGCACACCAGGCTTTGCGCCGAATTGGAAAATGGCGCGACCGTTAATCGGGAAACCGACATTGACATTCCCAAACACGACGGCCGTTTAAAAATAAAAAGGGTTTGGCTGAAACCGGCGGTTAAAATAAATCCTGAAGCCGCGAAAGAAATTAAAACCGCTGATTTGATTATTATCGGCCCCGGCGATCTCTATACCAGTTTGATCCCCAATCTTTTAATTAAGGGATTGAAAGAATCCCTGAAACAAACCAAGGCCAAGACTGTTTATTTCGTTAATTTGATGACCAAGCACGGCGAAACCGACGGTTTTAAAGCCTCTGATTTTTTAAAAGTTCTGGAAAGTTATTTAGGAAAAGGAGTTTTGGATTACGTGGTGGTCAATAACAAAAAACCCGCCCCGGCCAGATTGCGGCTCTACGCTTCGGAACGGGCAACTCTCGTAGAAAATGATTTGAAAAAAAATAATCTGAAACCGATTTTGATAGCGGCTGATCTTTTAAGGCCAAGAGGTTTTCTAAGACACGATCCAGGGAAAACCGCCAACATCATAAAAAAACTTTTTTAGATATGTTATTATCAGTAATAACACTATGTCTGAATTTTTAATTTTCTTTAAATCTTTGTTTAGCAGGTCTCGTTTTTCTTCAATCTTAACGAGTTTGGTAGCTGGCCTTTCGGTTGGTCTAATGGTCTTGGCTTTCAATAATCCTACGGGGAATCCCACTACTGGCGGCGGCGTCATCGGCGTCAATACCGGCGCTTTGGCCAATTCTTTTTATATTGATTCTTTAAGCAACGTCGGCATCGGAACGGCGGGGCCGGGAGCGAAATTAGAAGTCGCGGGTCAAATCAAAATTACCGGCGGCGCTCCAGGCGCGAATAAAATATTGACTTCCGACGCTGTTGGGCTGGCAAGCTGGCAGGCGCCTTCCACTTCCGGCGTTACTCTCCCGTCGGGAGCAGTCTTCTTTATGATTTCCGGCAATTGTCCTTCGGGAACGACTGATGCGACCGCCGCTTATACAGGTAAATTTGCAAGAGCGGGAGCTTCGCCTGGAACAACTGGCGGCGCAGACACCCATAGTCATACCTTAGCTACAACTAATTTACCTGCACATACTCACGGAGTGGGAACTTTGACGGCGGCGAATGAGAGTGCGCATACGCATTCATTAAATATATTAGATCAGCAACAAGATGTTCAAAGTGGCGGCGGGGTATCTACTATAAATCCTGGTGGATTTTCCTTGGTACCTACTTCGGGCGGCTCTCCCCACACTCACACCCTCTCAGGCTCTACCGGTAGCACGGGTTCAGGAACGGCATTTACAGGAGATAATGTGCCGGCTTATGTGCAATTTAGATGGTGCCAAGTGAATTAAATTTTTATCAATATAAATATTGAAGTTCAACTTCCATATATTTCTCCAAAGCTGTCACGCAACCCGTAAGCAATTTTGCTTAACTGGGCCTTTATTTGGCAACCCCATTTCCTCAGGCGACTATTGACAAATATGATGTTTAGGTGTATAATGGTATTCATAGTTCTTTGATAATTCTTGCGATTGGTCATAGCGAAAAGTGGCTTAAAACTAGGCC
>JBBTRS010000020.1:0-19861 GCA_038065115.1 Patescibacteria group bacterium | reverse complement strand
ATTTAGGTGGCTCCCAGAAGACTACTGGGTTGATAGGCTTTAGGTGTAAGCGCCGCGAGGCGTTAAGCCGAGAAGTACTAATAAGCCATCTTATTCTCTACCTCAAAAAGTTGTCTAAAAAATAAAAAGCAGAAAATGGAAAGTAGAATAAACGAGATTCTGGATTCTATTTTCTAGATTCTAGATTCTAAATTCTAAAATTTCCCGGTGATTTAGTTTATGGAGCCATACCCGATCCCATTCCGAACTCGGAAGTCAAAGCCATAAACGCCGATGATAGTCCTTCGGGGCGAAAGTAGGCTTTGCCGGGGATTTTTTATTTAAAATAAAACCCCTAATGTACTTAGGGGTTTATAATTTTTTTAAAAAAGTTTGTCATCAAAAAGTTGCTATAGCATTTTTTTGGTGACAATAGAAAGATATTAATTAAATTAAAAAGCCCGGATTTATATTTATTATCGTTCGGGCTTCAGGAAATTCAGTGATTCAAAACCAGGACGTCAATTAATCATTGTATTGAAGAGCCTCCAAAGTCAAAGGGTCCCTCCTCTTTATCATCAGCCATGCGTAAATATACACGATGGGAACCCAAATGAAAGCGAGAACCAAAACAAGGAAAGCAAATATCGCTGTTATCAGCGTAAATAAAACACAAAATGAAACATATCCTATTTTTTTACCTAAATTTCCAATAATTTTTTTCATAAGACCTCCTTTTTATCTTCCAATTATTATTTTATTTTTAATGTGCTGTCCAAAAATTATTTTGGATAATGTAATTTAAGCAAATTGTTTAAAATTTGCAATGTTCTAATGCGCTTGCCACTCAAAATATTGAAACATAACCCGTTTTAAGTTGACATATTTTAAAAAGTGTGCTACCATATCTTTAAATTGATTAGAAATCGCACTTTGTAATATAAAAACTACGCAAAAAGGAGGAATTCTATGTACGATTACGACGCGGTGATTGTTATGGGCGGAAATGATAACGCGAGGTTGCCGGTGGCGTTAACTTGCTTGGAGAAAAATGAAGCCAAATACCTAATCTTGACTGGTGGCGTTTTAAAAACGGCGCGCGTAATTGCCCTTAACAAAGGCGTGTCGCCGGGAAGAATCAAAATAGCAAACCCTGATTCTTATACAGCCCAAGACGAGGTGATTCAAGCTGTTAAAATAGCCGAAGAGAATAATTTTAAAACTCTCTTGGTTATTACAGAAAAGCCGCATTGGTTTTTTAGAGTAAAATACTTTTTCAAAAAAACGGCGCCGGCAGATTTGATTATCAAACACAGAACAAGCATTCGTACGCCATTGTGGTATTGGGTAAAAGAAATTATTGGATGCGCGTTGATGTTGAGTTTCCCCCGGCAAGAAAAATCCGAAGCTTACGAATTTATCCGTAAGTTTTGGAAAAGAATCTCTCCTTTACGAAACGGCTAAATAAACTCGAATAACCCCCTGTAAAATTACAGGGGGTTTCTTTTTGGATTTTTACTTCATTTTTTTAGTAAAAAGTCTATTTTTTTGATTAAACGCCGATTTCTTTTTTAAGAAAAACCACTATTCTCTTTAACTGAGATGGTATTGGCTTAGACGTGTCAACCGTTGATATAGCTCGGGACTTAAGACGAATATAATTATTTTTATAATGTTTCAAGGAATAAAGATAACAATCCATGGCGGTCTTTCTATCTGGTATTCCTCCGTTTTTTGCCGGAATAAGTTTCCGCGTTTGGATTTTTCTTTTAATAAACCAGCTCGGAGATTTTATGCTAATAAGAAAAAATTTTATACCCAATTTTTTCATTTCGTTGTCAGCAGCCGCCAAAACATTTTTATTATTAGTGCCGAAATCCCTATCCAGGATGACGCTATAACCCTTATTAAGATATTGTTTAGCAAGATGGACTATTAATAAATGATTATATAAAATTTTATTGCCCTCCGTGTCAGTAATGCCTCTCTGCCGCATAAACAATCTAATTTTATCGTGATTGATACTGACAACGGGTAATTCCTTTGCGAGGCATGTCATTGTAGTTGTCTTCCCAACACAACACGGGCCAAATGGCCCGATAGCAACCGGTTGGGGAGATTTTTTGGCTGGTAATTTTATAGTCTTAGAAAAATCCGAGGCTATTTTTTTGATCTTTTCCGGCAAAGAGGGTAATTCGTTGATTAACATAAATACATTGTATCATTCACTCTTTTAATAAAAAATACAATTGTTATAAGCAATGTATTTTAGGTGCTTGATACTTGACGCTTGATACCTGATACTTATTATTATGACCCCTCGTTTGGTTAAACAATTGCTTTACGGCGCTTTTTACTTTTTAGTAATATTTGCTATTTTTTGGTTGATTTATGTTTTCTTTTTAAAACCGATTCCTACTTGTTTTGATAAAATAAAAAACCAAGGCGAGGCCGGAACCGATTGCGGCCAGCCTTGCTCGCCTTGCGAAATAACCCGACTGAAACCCTTAACGGTTAATTGGGCTGTTTCCGTCCCAGCCAGAGAAGATGAAATTTCTTTATTGGCGGAAATAGCCAATCCTAACCCGGATTTTGGAGCTCAATCGTTTTTTTACGAATTTAAAGTAATTGGCCCTTTCGGCGCCTTGTTGAAAAACATTAAAGGCCAGTCGTTTATTTATGCCGGTGAAAAAAAATACCTCATAGAACCGCCGATAAAAATCAATCTCCAAGACGTTTCCCGGGTGGAATTATCAATAGAAAAAGAAAATACGGTTTGGCAATCGGAAAAAGAAATAGCCAAGTCAAATTTAGACACCCGTTCAATCAAAACGGAAATCACCGACAAAAATGTAATGGTAAAAGGTCTTATAAAAAATGAAGGTCCGCTCTTAATTTCTCAAATAAAAATTTTAGCTATTATTTATAATCGCCAAAATAATATTTCAGGCGCTTCCTTTACCACCTTGACCGGCCTGAAAGGCTTTGAAGAAAGATTTTTCAGTATTGAGTTGCCAAAAAACAACAACGCCGCCCAACTGGATTTAAATCAAACCAAGATTTTTATTGAACCCGTCCCTAGCAACTAGCAACTAGCAACTAGTGGCTAATAACTAATATAATGTTTAAAAAATTAGATTGGTGGCTTATTGGCGCTTTAATCTTTTTGGCGGGAGCCAGTTTGATTTCGCTTTTTTCCACCCGGCCGAATCTTTTTCGGGTTCAATTTCTTTGGTACGGTTTAAGTTTTTTGATTATCTTTCTGGCCGCTAAAATAAACTGGCGTTGGCTAACCACCCAAAATTGGTTTTTCCTTTCTTTTTACTGGTCAACGATTGTTTTATTGGTTATTACTCTTTTTGCCGGCAAATCTATTCGCGGCGCCCAAAGCTGGCTGGTGATTGAACCAATCAGGTTTCAACCATCGGAGTTGGCTAAAATATCCCTGATTCTTCTTTTGGCCAGTTTTTTTTCGCGTCGTCATTTGGAAGTTTCTACGATGAAAAACATAGCCGCTTCTTTTTTTTATTTTATTTTACCCGCGGTCTTGGTAATAAAACAACCGGATATGGGAACGGTTATTATTTTTTTAGGCATCTGGTTTGGCTTTCTTATGGTAAGCGGTTTAACTTGGCAAAAAATCTTAATCGGGTTTTTAATTTTAATATTAATATTTTCGCTTCTCTGGCTGACATTTTTTAAAACCTACCAAAAAGAAAGAATTTTAGGGTTTATCTTTCCCGAGAGAAACCCCTTGGGAATAAACTATAACGTCATTCAGTCAAAAATCGCCATCGGTTCAGCGGGGTTATTCGGCAAAGGTTTTCAACAGGGGACTCAAGTCCAACTCGGTTTTCTGCCCGAAACCCAAGCTGATTTTATTTTTTCCGCTTTCACGGAAGAATGGGGATTAATCGGCGGTCTCGCTTTAATCGCGGCTTTTCTGCTGATTATTTTTAGAATAACAAAAATCGGAATCAAGTCGGAAGGCAACTGCGCTAAATTTATCTGTTTAGGGGCGGTCATTGCTCTTGCTTCCCAATTTTTCTTTAATGTCGGCTCTTCGTTGGGGCTTTCGCCGGTAGTAGGAACAACTTTTCCTTTCTTTAGCTACGGCGGTTCCAGCCTCTTGACTAGCGCTTTGCTCATTGGTATAATTCAAAATATTGCAATTGAATCCTCGTTTTAAAAAAAGGGGTAATTTTATTTTTTTAATTTTCGGTGTCCTAGCGGCGGCGATTTTTATTTTCTTTTCTTTCTATTTTTATTACGGCTTGAAGCCGGTAAATTCGGATTTAAGCATCCAATTGAAAATTGAAAAGGGCCAGGGGTTGAAAGAAATCGCCGCGGCCCTTTCCCGCGATAAAATCATCCGCTCAATCACCGTCTTTAAAATTTATGTTTTATTTGCGGGTAAAGCCCAGCATTTGAAACCGGGTGTTTATCAGTTAAACGGCCGTTTGAGCATACCGGAAATAGTCAATCTTTTTTTTAAAGGCCCCAATCAAGACATCACGATTACTATTCTTGAAGGAACGACGGTCAAAGAAATAAATAAAATTTTAAGTTCGGCTAAAATTATTCCCGAAGATTCCCTTGTCAATTTTGATTTTTCCGCCCGAGGCGGATCCGCCGCAGGCGGAAAAAACAACGAATTATTAGAAACCTATCCTTTCTTAAAGGGGGTTGACAGCCTAGAAGGTTTCCTTTATCCTGATACTTATCGTTTCAAAATTAACGCTTCGGTCGAAGAAACAGCTAAAAAGTTTTTAAATAATTTTCAGGAAAAAATTTGGCCATTAATCAGCCAAAAAAATAATTGGTACGAAGTCTTGATCTTGGCTTCTATTTTAGAAAAAGAAGTTCCGACTTTCAAAGATCAGCAGTTGGTAGCGGGGATCCTCAATAAGCGGGTAAATTCGAGTATGCCCATCCAAACCGACGCTACTATTATTTACGCTAAGTGCCAAGGCGATTTCCGTTCCTGTCCCGAACGTCAAATCGCGAGAAGCGATTTAAAGATAAATTCGCCTTATAACAGCTATCAAAAACTAGGTTGGCCGCCAACTCCAATCGCGAACATCAACCAAATGATAGTAAAAGCGGCTATTGATCCGATATCTTCAAATTATTGGTATTACCTTTCAGCTTACAAAACCAAAGAAACTATTTTTTCTAAAACTTTAGAGGAGCATAACGAAAATCGTCAAATATATCTAAGATAATATATCTAAGATAAAAATGAATTCTTTAAAGAAAAATTTTTCTTCTTACCAAAGACCATCCGTTGAACAACCGAATTTAATAGAAATCCAAACCCAATCTTATAATTGGCTTTTAACCGCCGGATTAAAAGAACTTTTTGAAGAATTTTTCCCGATTAAAGACCGGACCGGAAAAGAGCTGGAACTTCATTTTCTTGATTTTGCTTTTGACGAACCAAAATACGACGAACTTCAGGCCCGACACAAAGAACAAAGCTACGAAGCCACTCTTCGGGTTAAGTTGAAGCTGGTAAACAATATCAGCAAAACCACTGAAATTCAAAAAATCTATTTTGGCGATTTCCCGATGATGACCGAACGGGGAACTTTTATTATCAACGGCGTTGAAAAAGTGGTGGTTTCCCAGTTAATGAGATCCCCCGGCGTTTATTTTTCATCTGATGTTTCGCGAGGCCGTAAATTTTTTAGCGCTAAAGTCATACCTCATCGCGGCGCCTGGCTGGAAATAGAATCAGAATCCAATGGTTTTATCGGCGTAAAAATAGACCGAAAAAGAAAGGTGCCCATCACCAGTCTTTTGCGGATTTTTGTCGCGGCTGACGGCAAAAAGAAATTAGCCACCAACGAAGCAATATTAAAAACTTTCGGCGAAGTCATCAAGCCAACCCTTGAAAGAGACGCCGCCACCAACGAAGAAGAATCTTATGTTGAGATTTATAAAAGACTGCGTCCCGGCGATTTGGCCACGACTGACAATGCCCGTTCATTAATTCAGCCGATGTTTTCCCGCTTTGACCGTTATGATCTTTCTCCAGTCGGCCGCTTTAAAGTCAACCAAAGGCTGGATATTGAAGAAAAATCAAAACAACTCAATCTGGAAGATTTAATAGCTATTGTTAAAGAAATAGCGAGACTTAATAACGAACCGATGGCGGAAGCCGATGACATTGATCATCTCGGCAATCGCCGCGTGAGAGCGGTAGGCGAATTGGTTCAAAACAGGCTAAGAGTCGGTTTTGCCCGAATGCGGAAATTCATTCAGGACCGGATGTCAACTTTGGACGCCGGAGAAATAACCCTGCCGACTCAAATGATTAATCCCAAAATCCTGATAGCCGTAGTGAAAGAGTTCTTTATGCTTTCCCAGCTTTCTCAATTTATGGACCAAGTGAACTTCTTGGCGGAATTAGAGCATAAACGATTGCTTTCTGTTTTGGGCCCCGGCGGTTTAACTCGCGAGCGGGCCGGATTCGAAGTCCGCGACGTTCACCGTTCTTATTACGGACGCATTTGCCCGATTCAAACTCCCGAAGGAGCCAACATCGGGTTAGTTAACCATCTGGCTAATTTCAGCCGGACAAACGAATTCGGATTTATGGAAACTCCTTATTATAAAGTGGAAAATGGAGTTGTCACTTCGGAGATAGTTTGGCTAAATGCCTTCAAAGAAGAAAAATACAATATCGCTCACGCCGCCATTGAAATTGACAAGAAAGGTAAAATTTCTGATTCTATCGTCAAAGCCAGAATCAAAGGCAAACCCGGAACCTGCTTAAGAGAAGACATTGATTTTATTGATGTCGCTCCGCATCAGGTTTTCAGCCCGGCCGCTTCATTGATTCCTTTTATTGAACACGACGACGCCAATCGGGCGTTGATGGGTTCAAACATGCAGAGGCAGGCTGTTCCTTTAATCAAGCCCGAAGCGCCGTTGGTTGGCACCGGCTTAGAAGGAAAAATTACCGAAAATTCTCAACAAGTGATTATCGCTCCGGCTGACGGGGAAATCACCGCCGTAGATGCCGACCACATTGAATTAAAAACCGCCTCCGGAATAAAAAAGTTCAAATTAATTAAATTTAAACGCTCCAACCAGTCAACTTGTATTTCTCAATATCCGGCGGTCAAAAAATGGCAAAAAGTCAAAAAAGGGGATTTCTTAACCAATGCTTCTTCGGTGGACAACGGCCAATTGGCGTTAGGGCAAAATCTTTTAGTCGCTTTTATTTCTTGGGAAGGGGCCAACTTTGAAGACGCGGTTGTTCTTTCTGAAAAAGTGGTTCGCGATGATCGTTTCACTTCCATTCACGTTGAAGATTATTATTGCCACATTAGAGAAACCAAACTTGGTCCGGAGATTACCACCCCCGACATCTCCAATATCTCCGAAGATAAATTAAGAAACCTTGACGAAGAAGGAATTATTAGAGTTGGAACCGAAGTTTACCCCGACGATATTTTAGTCGGTAAAATTTCTCCCAAAGGAGAATCGGAATTGACTTCCGAAGAACGATTATTGAGAGCAATCTTTGGCGAAGAAGCCCGCGATGTTAAAGACACTTCGCTGACTATGCCCCACGGAGAACAAGGCAGAGTTATTGGAATAAAAATTTCTTCGCGAGAAAGAGGAGATCAGCTCGATCCCGGTGTTATTAAAAGAATTCAAATTCAGGTTGCTCAATTGAGCAATGTTCAAGCCGGCGACAAATTAACCGGCCGTCACGGCAATAAAGGCGTAATCTCTCAAATCAGACCCATTGAAGACATGCCTTATTTGGAAGACGGAACGCCGGTTGATGTGGTTCTTAATCCGTTAAGCGTCGCTTCCCGGATGAATCTCGGCCAAATTTTGGAAACTCATTTGGGTTTTGCCGCTAAAAAGTTGGGCTATCAGGCTATTTCGCCGATTTTTACCGGCGCCTCCGAAGAACAAATCAAAGAAGAACTTAAAAAAGCCGGTTTGCCGGAATCGGGCAAAGTAAAAATTTTTGACGGCCGAACAGGAGAACCCATCAAAAATCCGATAACAGTGGGTTATGTTTACACAATGAAACTTGACCATATGGTTAAAAATAAAATCCATATGCGTTCCACTGGCCCGTACTCCCTTATCACTCAACAACCATTAGGCGGCAAAGCCAGACTTGGCGGCCAACGTTTCGGTGAAATGGAGGTTTGGGCTTTGGAAGGATACGGCGCCAGCCATACTCTTCAAGAGATGCTCACCATTAAATCAGACGATGTTATGGGTCGTTCTTCTACTTTTGAATCAATCATTAAAGGCGAAAAAATCAAAAAACCCAGCCTGCCGGCTTCTTTCAATGTTTTAGTAAATGAAATCAAAAGTCTCGGTTTAGATGTTGACATAATCAGATCCGAAGAACATCAATCAATCAGCGGAGAAAGAGCTGAAAAAGATCTCAATGATATTCGGGCTATTTCCGTAAAGTTAGCCTCGCCTGAAAAAATTACCGCCTGGTCTTTCGGTGAAGTCATCAAAGCCGAAACTATAAATTATCGCACCCAGCGGCCCGAAAAAGACGGCCTCTTTTCAGAACGGATTTTCGGACCAACCAAAGATTGGGAATGTTATTGCGGTAAGTATAAAAAAATTCGTTACAAAGGCGTAGTTTGCGACAAATGTGGCGTTGAAGTCACCCGATCCATTGTTAGACGCGAACGAATGGGGCATATTAATTTAGCCGCGCCGGTAGCTCACGCCTGGTTTATGCGAAGCGTTCCTTCAAGATTGAGCTTGATTCTTGATACGCCGTTGCCGAAATTAGAAAAAGTTATTTATTACACCGCTTATATTATTACCGCTATCAACGAAAAAGGCAGCGACTTTGAATCGAAAAAGAAAGAACTACTTGCTTTAAATATCAAACAGGGGACTGTTTTAAATGAAAATGAGTATCTTGATTTAACCAAACGTTTCGGCAAATCAGTCATTGAGGCCAAATCCGGCGCCGGCGCCGTCAGGGAAATTTTAGAAAAAACAGACCTTAAGGTTTTAGCGCGTCAAGCGGAAAAAGAACTGGAAGAAACAAAAGACTTAAATCGTCGGACTAGAATCTCGCGGCGCCTTAATCTAATAAAATCATTGATCAAGTCGGGCATCAGGCCCGAATGGATGATCATAACCGTCTTGCCGGTCTTGCCGCCGGATTTAAGACCGATGGTTGCTTTAGACGGCGGCCGTTTTGCCACTTCCGATCTTAACGATCTTTATCGCCGAGTCATTAACCGCAATAACAGATTGAAAAAATTAATTGAATTAAGAGCGCCGGAAGTGATTACCACCAACGAAAAAAGAATGCTTCAAGAAGCCGTTGACGCCTTAATAGACAACACCGGCGCCGTCGGCACCCAACAGCTTTCGGCTCAACGCCGACCGTTAAAATCATTAGCCGATATGCTTCGCGGCAAGCAAGGACGTTTCCGCCAAAATCTTTTAGGAAAAAGAGTTGATTATTCCGGCCGTTCCGTTATCGTCGTTGGCCCTGAATTAAAACTTAACGAATGCGGTCTGCCCAAGAAAATGGCTCTTGAGCTTTTTAGGCCGTTTGTCATACACAAAGTTATTGAACGCAGTCTGGCTCATAATATCAAAAACGCCAATCGTTTCATTGACCAAGGTTCTGAAGAAGTTTGGGCGATTTTAGAAGAAGTCATTGACGGCAAAAAAGTGCTTCTTAATCGAGCCCCCACTCTTCATCGTTTAAGCGTTCAAGCTTTCAAACCGATTCTTATTGAAGGCTTGGCTATTAGAATCCCGCCTTTAGTTTGCACCGCTTTCAACGCTGATTTTGACGGCGACCAAATGGCGGTTCACTTACCGCTTTCCGATGAAGCCCAATATGAAGCCGGAACGATTATGCTTTCTTCCAACAATCTGTTAAGGCCGGCTTCGGGTCATCCCATTGTCACCCCGACTCAAGACATTGTTTTGGGATGCTACCACCTTACTAGAGTTAAACCGGAGGCCAAAGGAAGCGGCTTGATACTATCCAGTTTCACCGAAGCCACCTTGGCTTACGAGCACGGCTTGCTTGATCTCAACGCGCCTATCAAAATAGCCGTTTCCAAAAAAAGCAAAAAACTACTGGAAACCACTTACGGCCGATTGATTTTCAATAATCAATTGCCCAAGAATTTTGATTTTATCAACGAGCTACTCAACAAAAGCGCGCTTTCAAAACTCATTACCGCGATTATAGAAAAAGTGGGCGTTGATAAAGCCAGTGTTTATTTGGACAATATTAAAAATATCGGTTTTGAATACGCCACTATTTCCGGTATCACGTGGGGGATGGATGACTTAACGGTTCCTAAAGAAAAACATCAAATCATTAAAGAAGCCGAAAAAGAAACAGCCACCATCAGTGAAGAATTCCGCCAAGGATTATTAACCGACGAAGAAAAAGTAAGTCAGACTATTAGTGTTTGGGATAAAGCCGGAAAACAAATCGGAAGCATAATTCCGAAAACTTTTCATCCCGATAATCCGGTTTTTATCATTATTGATTCCAAAGCTAGAGGCAGTTGGTCGCAGGCAAATCAGATGATGGGTATGAAAGGATTGGTGCAAAACCCTCAAGGGGAAATCATTGAATTACCGGTTCAATCGTCTTACAAAGAAGGTTTTGATGTTTTGGAATACTTTATTTCCATCCACGGAGCTCGCAAAGGACAAGCCGATACCGCTTTAAAAACAGCGGAGGCCGGATATCTAACTCGCCGTCTTATTGATGTGGCTCAAGATGTGATTATCAGAGAAGAAGATTGTAAAACCAAAGAGGGTATTGAAATTTTGAGAAAAGACGGCGAAGAGTACGGCTATCGTTTCTCGGAACGGCTTTACTCCCGAACCGCCCTGGAAGACATAAAAATCAAAAACAAAATTATCGTAAAAGCCGGAGAAATTATAGACTGGGGAATCGCCGAAACCATTGATAAAGCAAAGATAGAATCGGCAAAAGTCCGTTCGCCGATAACTTGTAAAACTCTTTACGGAGCCTGTTCAAAATGCTATGGACTTGATTTAGGAAATAACCAGCCGATAAAATTAGGCGAAAGTGTCGGCATTATCGCCGCTCAATCAATCGGCGAACCCGGAACCCAGCTCACTTTAAGAACTTTCCATCTTGGCGGAATAGCCGGTATTGACATCACCCACGGCTTGCCGCGAGTGGAAGAAGTTTTTGAAGCCCGGTCGCCTCGCGGAAAAGCTATCTTGGCCGAAACCGACGGCATAGTTGAATCCATCAAAGAAAACAATTTAATAAAAACAATTAAGATCAAAAGCCTCAACTCTAAAACTAAGAAAATTAAATATTTTGAATATCCTGTTCCCCGGACCACCATCCTTTTGGCAAAAATCGGCGACAAGGTTTTAAGGGGTCAACAAATAAGCGAAGGGTCTATCGACTTAAAAGAACTTCTGGCAACGCGGGACAGCCGCGAAGTGGAACGCTATATTATTAACGAAATCCAAAGAATTTATATTCCCGAAGGGTCTTCTATAAACGACAAGCACATTGAAGTCATTGTCCGCCAAATGTTCTCCCGGGTCGCGATTAGAGAAGAAGGCGACACTAGTTTTGTCGTCGGCGATATTATTGAAAAGTCAAAATTACTGGAAGACAACAGACAAACCAAAAAACTGAAGGGGGAACCGGCCAAAGCCCAGCTTCTTTTGATGGGCATTACCCAGGTCAGTTTATCAACCGAAAGCTTCCTTTCTGCGGCTTCTTTCCAAGAAACTTCCCGCGTTTTGGTCGGAGCGGCTATTGGCGCCAAAGTTGACAAACTTCGCGGTCTTAAAGAAAATGTCATTATTGGTCGCCTGATTCCGGCTGGAATAGGTTGGAGAGGCGTGCCAGTCGCGGCCATTACCGACGAGGAGGAAGAAGAAGAAATCAGAGAAATAACAAAAAACTAGCTCTCTTCAAACGGGGTTGATATTTTTAATTTAATTATCTATTATTAGAATCACGCTGAGCGTAAAAAAATGAAAACTGAAAACCAAGAAATAAAAAAAAGAAAATACGAAATTGCTTTCGTTCTCAATATTGAGAACGCTTCGGTTATTTCCCAAGCCCTTTCAAACGGGAAATTTACCGTTTTAACCGAAAATCCTTTGGAAAAAATCCAATTAGCTTATTCCATTAAAAAAGAAAATTACGCTTATTTCGGATATTTCCATTTTGAAGGCGAACCAGCGGCCGTTAAAAATTTACGGATTGATTTAAAATTAAATCCTAACGTTTTGCGTTATGTAATAATCACTCCGCCTTTTGTCAAAAAACCCGCTTGGAAAAAACCGGAATCGGCCCCAACGTCCCAAGAAGCGAGGTTTGCTTCGCCTGCCGAAAAACAAACCATGCCTGTCGGTAAACAGACATCGCCCGTAGAATCAATCCTGACCAACGAAGCCCTGGAAAAAAAGATTGAAGAAATACTTAAGTAAGCGTCAAATATCAGGCGTCCAGTTTATCAAAATTCTTGATACGCGGAACATAAATACTTGACACTTGACGCATGACGCACGATACTGATCATATGAATTTCAATAAAGTATTTCTTATCGGCAATTTAACCAGAAATCCGGAACTTAAAGCTTTGCCTTCAGGTTCGTCAATCGCTTCTTTCGGGATTGCCACTAATAGGGTTTGGAAAAATCAGCAAGGCGAACGGCAAGAAGAAGCGCAGTTTCACAATATTATTGTTTTCGGACGTCAAGCTGAAATTGTAAATCAATATCTGACAAAAGGCAGCTTGGCAATGATTGAGGGCCGGATTCAAACCAGATCCTGGGACGGAAAAGACGGCATCAAGCAATACCGAACGGAAATTGTGGCAGAAAGAGTTCAGTTTGGCCCGCGAAACGCCGCCAAACAAGAAGGATTTGTTAAAAATGAAACTCCGCGAACAACAAACCAAGACCAATCGGTTCACGAAGGATTGCCAGAAATTAACATAGACGAAGGAGAAATAAAACCGGAAGATTTGCCTTTTTAATTAAAAAAATATGAAAAAACAATGTTTTTTTTGTTCCCAAAATTTAAGAGAAGTTGACTATAAAGAGATTGAATTGCTCCAGCGTTTTGTTTCCGGCCAAAGCAAAATCATTGACCCCCGATATAGCGGAATCTGCGCTAAGCATCAAAGAAAATTGGCGCAAGCGATAAAGAGAGCCAGATATTTGGGATTATTACCGTTTGTTTCTAGATAAAATCTAGAATTTAGAATATAGCAAAAATAAATCTCCTATTTTCCAAATTCCGTATTCCAGATTCTTTAAAAATGAATTCCTTCGATTATTCTTTATTTCAAATCATCAACGGCTTGGCTCGTCAAAACAAATTTCTTGATGGACTGGCTATTTTTCTAGCTGACTATTTCCAGTATCTTTTAATAATCCTGGCCATTTTTTTATTTTTTTTGAAAGAAAAAAATTGGCGGCGTTTAATCTTCGTTGGTTCGGTTTTCGCCCTTTCGGTAATTTTGGCTAGGGGATTAATCACCGAAATCTTTAGATTTTTTTATTCCCGACCCCGACCATTTATTTTTCTTGACTTCTCTCCATTGGTTAGTCAAAACCCAACCGGTTCTTTTCCTTCCGGCCATATGACTTTTTATTTCGTTTTGGCTTTAACTGTTTTTTTGATAAATAAAAAATGGGGTTGGTTTTTCGCCGGAAGCGTCATTCTGATGGGTTTAGCCAGAATATTTGTCGGCGTTCACTGGCCTTCAGATATTCTAGGCGGAATTTTAATCGCCGTTATCAGTTATTTTCTTATTAAAAAAATCCTTCCTTGTAAAATTAGCTGATAAAATAAAAAAGGCGTTTTTTTAAAACGCCTTTTTGGTTGTTTGTATTATCTAATAGAGGTAATGCTCCCTAGGTTTGCTAGGTTGATTGAATTTTTTTTTGATTTTATCCAAAGCCTTAAACTGGATTTGCCGAACCTGTCCAGGCGTTGCTCCGATTTTTTGGCCAATTTTTCTAAAACTCATTTTTTCATTATCTTCGAAACCAAATCTTAATCTTATAACCAACTTCTCTCTTTCAGATAAAATAAAGGATTTTTCTTCCATATATTCTCCTTTTTAAGGTGCTAGCGCAAATCCTTGCGCAAGGATTACCAGAACCATTCTAGTAATAACATTAATTAAGCAGATTTTATTAAAAATGTCAAGCTTTAAAAAAACAAAACCGCTTAATCGGCGGTTTGACGATCTATAAAGACACTTCGCTGTTTTTTTAATAAAAAATGCCTCGTTAAGAATTTCCCTGATAACAGGGAAATCCCTAACGAGGCAAATACGCAATACGAATTGAGATTGAAACTGCTATTCCTTTCTCATCTCAAAACGTATTTTCCGGCATCGTTGCAACCCGAAATCGTACCACGAGCACCGATCTCCTTTTATCAAAGAAACGGCGCATATTCCTCTTTTGCACCGCGAAGCGAATTTTGGCTCAAAAGCGTTCGGATTGATTCCAATCCGGACAATTTCTTGAATTTTCTCAAGAGGAATCTTCGTGGTCGGCACACCAGTCGCGGTCAAGCTACCATTAAGAAGCATTTGACCGATATGGTGAAAAAACCATTCTTCCGCGCCAATTACTTTTTCAGAAGCCAGCATTGCCCAATTTTTCGTAATAATTTTCCCTTTCGCTTTTTGTTCTTCCAGGCGAATCATTTGAGCAACGTCATTTAAACGCAATCCATACCGTTTATCGGTATAAATCTGAACATTGCCAGACGATTTTCTCTGAATAACGATAGCGGTATTTCCACCGTAGGCAGAACGCGCGAATTTGTTTATCTGCTCATCGTCAGAAACAACCGTCGCCATCCTCAATAATACTCCGCGAGGGCCGGGAATTTCTTCAATTTTAGCCATTCGATCAAATTCTTTTTTGGCTTCATTGAAAAAACTATCTTGTTCCTGGTATTTCGCCTCAAGACCTGCCATTACCCATTCCATCACCTTATCCGGATTGTCCGGATATCTCTGATGCATAACCTTGGTGATGTAGGCGAGATCAAAAGGAGAAGCCGCCGCTTTAATATCGCTGTTAAGCGCGAACTTCAGAATTTTTTCAAGCGCCGGGTCGTCTGCTATTCCGAGCGCTTTAGCCACGAGAGTCGCGGCGCATTCATTTTGTTTGCGTTCTCCGTTGGCAACCGGATGTTCGTCAAATCTTCCGCCGCCAACTCCGATAAAAAGCGTTCTTTCTTTTTCGTAAATTATCTCTTCATGAGCGGAACGTTGAAGGCCCTCTTCGTATCCATAAATAACCCTGGATTTGCTAATACCCGGAAATTTATTCTCCCCGAATTTTTTGAGAAGAAAAATCGCCGTATATTCATCAAAATGCGGTCTTTCGTGCGTTACTATCATGGCCCTGCCCTCCTTTTGTTGGAGCAAAACGCTCCGGGTTTATTTAATTTGGGCAACAATGCCCCTTTCCGATTTTTAAATTATAAATGTACTTAATCTGGATTTAAAACAGAATTTTTAAGGCTTTTCCCAGAAAATTACTGTTTTATCCTGATTCTTTAATTATAGCAAATATATCATTGTTTGTCAATGAAATGAGCTTGAAAAATTTACTGCTTTGGCGGCAAATTCTTTTCGGAAAAGAAAAAGGGGATTCAGTTTTTTAAACTGAGTCCCCTTGTTGAAAATTTGATTTGTTACTTTTCAGTGAGAGAGTATTTAATGAGAAATCTCCCACCACCGCCTGGGAACATCCTCCCGCTACTTGGTCGTGGAATTGGAAACTCTCCCTTATCTTTTACCTCAATTCTGTCTATCAGGACATCGTCAATGTCCTTAAAAACGATCTCCTTCTTCTTGCTATTGTAGTCGGCAAAATCACGATTGAAGGCAAAAACCATCTGAAGGCTCTCGTCAATGAGGACTCCGTAGACATTTTCTGTCTCATCCTCTCCGAAAATCTTCTTGGCAATCTTCAAGTGTGTCCTTGTCGCCTTGCTGTCGTATGTCTTCTTGAGGTCTTTGAGTTTGCTGGTTTTCGCTGTTATCAATATCAGATACAGCGACTTCTCGTCCTGCTCGCTGGGCAATGTAACGGCTATCTTGTGCCTCTGCAGGTCTTCCTTGATTAAACTGATGGCATTATTCATGCGCTCCTCCTTTCATTTCATTGGTTGTTGGTAAAAACTCCTGGAAAAACAAAATGGTGAACTATGGAAACAGCCGTAATATGAAAACGACTGGCTGTTACAACCACCTCGGCACTCTTCTAAGAGATTACAGTTCTCGCACCTCCCTTTCACATTCTCGATTTTGAAGTTCCGATTGAAATCAAATTCCAATGAATTTTCCCATATTTCAACTATAGGCTTTTTCTTGGAATTCTCACGCCATTGATTGTTCTGTAGGGAAAGGCAGGGCATTATGTTTCCGTAAGCGTCAATTGCCATTGAGGAAATTCCAGCCGTGCATCCTGTCCAGTAATCAGACCTGATTGAATTTTCAGGTGCTAAGCCAAAACAGTCGGCTGACTGAATATTCAATGTTGGATACAAATTCCTCAACGACAATATTTCTCTGCAGATTTTTTTAAAGTCTTCTTCCTCTATCAGCAGATTGGCTTGTTTCTTCATTCTGCCTGAAGGCATTGCAAGTTGAATTTGCCAAGAATCTATTTCGGCAAAATCAAGTAATCTCGCGAGCCGTGGCAATTCGTGATAGTTCAGTTTATGTAAAGTTGTAACTACACAAATCTGAATGCCAATCTCCTGAAGAATTGAAATGTTCCGCATCAATCCTCCCCAACTATTTCTGCTCCTCCTGACCCTATTGTGAGTTTCTTTCAAGCCATCAATACTCAGTCCAACTGCAAAGGGATTGCTCTGACGAATAGTTTTTTGTAACGGCTTACTGAATGCAAGAAGTCCATTACTGATAAATCCGGTTTTCACTCCTAACCTGCCTGCAAATAAGATTAAGTTTTCAAACCCATTTTTCAGAGTCGGTTCACCGCCAGAAAAAACGACTTTCTCGACTTTCATTTCAGAAAGCTGAAAAAGCACATCTTCCCATTCTTTAATGGAAAGTTCTTCTTCCGCTGCTTTGTGTCCGCAATCAGAACCGCAGTGAATGCAGTTAAGATTGCACAGTTTAGTCGTTTCAATAACAACTTCCCTTAATTTATACATAAATTCCCTCCTTATGGTACAAATTGTTAAGGTTCTTTACCTTCAAATTAGTTTAAAATTAGTTATGTGTCAATCGTTAAAACAAAAAACAGAAATTCATCAAAATTTCTGCAACAGACAATATAAAAAAATTTTCTTCCCCCAAAATGCGAAACCGCCAATTCGTTTTTACCCTAAAAATTGAATACAAATTAGTCGCCGAGCGAAGCGAGGCGAACCGAAACTCTTTGACTTTTCCCACTTGGTGCCCGAGGAGAGAGTCGAACTCTCATGACCTTGCGATCGCAGGATTTTGAGTCCTGTGCGTCTACCATTCCGCCACCCGGGCATTAACATTGATAATGCCATAAATTTTTGTTATAGTAAATAAACATGGCTCGTGTTATTGCGATTTGTAATCAAAAAGGGGGAGTGGGAAAAACAACCACGGCAATGAACCTCGGAGCTTATTTGGCCGCTTTAGGCCAACGTTGTCTTTTGGTTGATTTTGACCCCCAAGCCAATGCTTCTTCCGGTTTAGGCATAATGAATTCCCAGGAATCAATTTATGACGCCATAACGAGCGGCTCCATTTCCAGCCAATTAATAAAAAGAACGGCTATCTTCGGCTATGAAATTATTCCGGCTTCCCAAGATTTAGCCGGCGCTTTAGTGGAATTGATTTCTCTGCCCGAAAGAGAATATCAGTTAAGAAAAGTAATTAACCAAGTCAGGCATTTATACGACTTCATATTCATAGATTTGCCGCCCTCTCTTAATCTTCTTACCATAAACGGCTTAGTCGCCGCCGATGAAGTTTTAATGCCGATTCAATGCGAATATTACAGCCTGGAAGGAATCGGTCAGCTTTTAAAAACTATTGATCTCATTCGTCAAAACCTTGGTTATGAATTAAAAGTAGCCGGAGCCGTTTTAACGATGTATAATAAAACAGAGAAACTTTCCCGAGAAGTGGTCAGGGAAGTCAGAAAGCATTTCCCTTATTATGTTTTTAATATTGAAATACCCAGAGCGGTGGCTTTGGCTGAAGCCCCGAGTTTCGGCAAACCGATTATTCTTTACGCTCCTTCCAGTCAGGCGGCCCGGGCTTACCTGTTTTTAGCCAAAGAAATTATCAGCCAGCAAGAACAAGAAATAAAATTCCAGCTAGCCGCCCAAACTTTCGGCAATTTATTAACTTAAAATTATTTTAATAAACAAAATTATGCTCGGCCGCGGTTTAGAAGCATTAATACCTCCTCAAGAAAACAAAGAAGAAAAAGCGCCAGAAATAACGGCTTCGCCGGTTGCTTCGTCTGTTTCTTTGCCGGTTGCTCCGCCTAGCCCGCAAAAAGATAAACCCCAAGAAACGCCAGATATTTTTCGCGTTGAAAATTCAACGGAAACAAAACCGCGAAACTCCGAAAACGAAATTGATTTTAATCAAGACGAAAAAAACGAAGAACAAAAATCAGTAAATAAACATTTAAGCGAAACGGACAATGATGTTTTTGAGAAAAAAAATTCAACCCATACTCAACAACGCGAATCCATATTTCTGATTGAAATTGAAAAAATAAAACCCAACCCCCTTCAGCCAAGACGCAGTTTCAATGAAGAATCAATAAAAGAATTGGCCGCTTCCATTCAGGAATTCGGCATTCTCCAGCCGCTTTTGGTTTCCAAAATTGAAGAAGAAACAGAAAACGGCACCCGGGTAAGCTATCAATTGATTGCCGGCGAACGGAGATTTAAAGCCGCTAAAATGCTGGGTTTGGAACAAGTGCCGGTAATCGTCAAAAAAATTGACATTGAAGCCGATCGCTTGGAAATGGCCATAACCGAAAACCTCCAGCGAGCCGATTTGAATCCAGTGGAAACGGCCCGCGCTTTCGCTAAACTGCAAGATGAATTCGGATTGACCCAAAGAGAAATTGCCCAAAGATTGGGGAAAAGCCGGGAAGCGGTTGCCAATACTTTGCGGTTGCTGAATTTGCCATCTAATATCCAAGACGCTTTAACCCAAAACAAAATAAACGAGAGCCAGGCCAGAGCGCTTTTGGCGGTTAGCGATTTGAATCAGCAACAAGCGCTTTTTCAGGAGTTGATTGACAATAATCTTAGCGTTAGGGATTTAAAAGAAAAAATAAAAACAGGGGATATTTCCGGTCAACCCGCGGACCCGGAAAATAATTATCTGGAAAACCAACTGGAAGAAGTTTTGGGAACAAGAGTCCAAATCAGCAAAAATCAAAATAAAGGGAAAATTATCATCAAATTCTTTTCTCCGGAAGAGCTTGACACCATCATCAAAAAAATCTGCAAAGAAAATTTAAATTAATTGAGATTTAAAAAAAACTCCTCCGACTTGCGTCGGAGGAGAAACAGGGGAATTTTTCTGATACATAGTAAAGAAACTATTTGAAAGTTTACTTCGGGGTTACTATCTTTTTTTGTAAATCTTATCTCGTTTATCTATATAGCAGACAATAATTGTATTATTCGCCCAATTGATTTTATATATAACCCGCCAATCACCAATCCTTAATTTATAAAATTCTTTAAATTCGCCCGTTAAAACTTCGGGAAGAATATTTTCGAAATTTTTCAGCAGCCAATCAAGTTTAACAATAATCCGCCGTCGGACTTCGCGACCGAGTTTTGCTAAATCCTTTTCAGCTTCTGGCAAAAACT
>JBBTRS010000019.1:0-8429 GCA_038065115.1 Patescibacteria group bacterium | reverse complement strand
ATCGGGGTTATTAAAACTTTAATAGAAAACGGCATTGATATTGGTTTTATCGCCGGCAGCAGTATGGGGGCTTTGGTCGGTGGCTGGTATGCCGCCACCAAGGATATTAATTCTTTGGAAAATATTTTTTTAGACGGCAAAAAAAACGAGATTCTTAAAATTTCTAAAATTTTAAGACAGAAAAACGATAACCAGTTAAAAAACGACTTGGTTGACCAAATCCTTAAAGATAATTTTAAGGATATAAAAATAGAGCAATGCCAGATTCCTTTTCGGGCCATTGCCACCGATATTAAGAACGGAGACGAAATCATTCTCAAAGAAGGAAGCTTGTTGGGAGCCGTGCGCGCGAGCATCAATCTGCCTATTGTTTTTAATCCAGTTTCTTTAGGCGACAAATTGTTGATTGATGGCAGTTTTTCCAATCCTTTACCGGCCGATGTCGTTAAAGAAATGGGCGCCGATTTTATTATCGCGGTTGATGTGTCCAGCAAGTGGATTGATTTTCCCTTAAAACAAACGGGCTGGTGGCAAGTGTTCTCCCTTGTTTCCAACGTTCTTTCAGCCGCGGAATACCAGCTGGCCAAACCTCACATAGAAAACGCGGACCTGATTTTGCGGCCGACGGTATTAAACTTTGGTTGGTTTGATTTCAAAATGGCTTTTGAAATTATTAGAGCCGGAACCAAAGAAACCAGATTAAATCTTAAGCAGATTTTTAACCGCGCCGGTTATCCCGAACCGTCGAAAACGCCATTTGAAAAATTTATGAATTTTATTTTTTCTCAAGAATAACGGGGTGGCCAAGGGTTAATTGATTTTTAAGAATTTTTTTTCTGTAAGCGTTGGCAAAGCGGTGGGCTTCGTTTCTGATTATTTTTAATTGGTTAAAAGACAGGGAGATTAATTCTTTGAGGGATTCTCTCGTTTTCCCGAAAATCAGTTTATCGCCTTTGAATTTGGCGATTCCGACAATGGCAATGTTTATTTTGTTTTCGGCTAATATTTTTTGAGCGATTTGAATTTGGGTTCTCCCGCCGTCAACCAAAATTAAATCCGGATAAGTCCATTCTTTATGTTTTAGCCGGCGCTTGACCATTTCGGACAAGGCTGATAGGTCATCGCTTGGTTTAGCGGTTTTTATTTTAAAAAGACGATAATGGTTTTTATTAAAATCGCCGTTTTCAAAAACAACCATCGCGCCGACAGTTTCTTTGCCCGAAAGATGACTAATATCGTAGGCTTCAATTTTCTTGTTTGTTAATGATTCGGGCAGATTTTCTTCACGGGTGATTAAGGCAGAATCATCAATATTTTTTAGAAGATTGAGCTTGTCGGTGATTTTTAGACCTTTAATCACTTTGGTTTTTTTATCGGATAAAACCAAAATCAGGTTTTTGATGTTTTTTTGATATTCTTCTTTTGTTATCAGTCCCAGGCATTTTCCCGGGCAGAATCCGATTTGATAATGAAAGCAGGGTTTTCCGGTGTTTGGCTTGCAGACGCTGTAGGGGAATATTCTTCTTAAAACAAGCAGGAGATTTTTAGCCAGGGAAAAACTTTTCAAGGGGCCGAAGACAAAAGCTTTTTCCGGCCGGTATTTTGAAAGCGCCCTCCCCCGGACAAGGAGCGGATAAGCCCAGTCGGTTTTAGGGATAATAATGTAGATAAAAGAACGGTTATCTTTTTCGCGGATATTGTATTCGGGCTGGTATTTTTTGATTAAATTGGCTTCCGAAATTATCGCTTCCAGCAGATTAGCGGTTTTTTTAACGATAAGTTCATCGGCTTCCCGGAGCATTTGGTTGGTTTTCGCATCAGCGGAACGAAGATAGTCGGCCAATCTTTTTTTAAGGCTTGTAGCTCGGCCGATATAAATGAACTTATTGTTTTTTTTGAAAAAATAGACACCGGGAGAATCAGGCGCCGTCTTGATTTTTTGGCTTATTTTTTTCATCTTTACAAAATCTTTTTGAGATATCGTCCGGTGTAGGATTTTTTGTCATTGGCAATTTCTTCGGGCGTTCCCGCGATTACCAATTGGCCTCCTTTTTCGCCACCCTCGGGCCCTAAATCAATAACATAATCACAGGCTTTTATCAGGTGGAGATTGTGTTCAATCACGATTACCGTGTTTCCTCTGTTAACCAGTTTTTGTAGGATATTAATTAGGAGCTTGATGTCGTGATAGTGGAGTCCGGTAGTGGGCTCGTCTAAAAGATAAATTGTTTTGATTGAAGTCTGGGAAAGCTCTTTGGCTAATTTTATTCTTTGGGCTTCGCCGCCGGAAAGAGTGGTAGCGTTTTGGCCGAGCTTGATATAGCCCATGCCGATTTCTTTCAGGACTTTGAGTTTTTCCGAAATTGAATAAATATCTTCAAAAAAGTCGCAAGCTTCCTCCACGGTTAAATTTAAAACATCGGCAACGTTTTTATCTTTGTATTTTATTTCCAAGGTTTCGCGATTGAATCTTTTGCCTTTACAAACTTCGCATTTGACGAGAATCGGCGGCAGAAAGTGCATTTCTATTAGAGTGTGCCCGGCTCCCTCGCAGGCTTCGCACCGGCCACCTTTAACATTGAAAGAAAAACGATTTTTGCCGTAGCCTTTCATTCGGGAGTCTTCCAGGGAAGCGTAAAAGTCTCTGACGGGCGCGAAAACGCCGGTGTAGGTGGCCGGGTTGGAACGGGGCGTTCGGCCGATCGGGCTTTGGGTTATCTCGGTTATTTTTTTGATGTATTCCACGCCCGAGATTTTAGCGACATCTATCAGGGGTTCGTTGATGTGATAAAGAATCCTGATGATGTTTTTATACAAAGTTTCCAGCAATGACGATTTGCCGCTGCCCGAAACTCCCGTAATGGCGATTAATTTTTTTAGAGGAATTTCCACGTTGATATTTTTTAGATTATTTAGCCGGGCGCCGATGACTTTTATTTTTTCCATCGCGGGTTTTCGGTGGTGAAGATCGGCAATTTCCGTCTTTCCTCTTAAATAATCAAGGGTCAGTGATTGATAATTCTCATCATTGATCAGTTCTTGGGTTTTACCGGAAATTATTATTTTTCCACCGTGAGCTCCGGCTCCCGGGCCTAAGTCAACCAGATAATCCGATTCATTGATGGTTTTTTCGTCGTGTTCGACTACCACTACTGTGTTGTTGATGTCCCTTAAATTTTTCAGGGTTTTGATTAGTTTTTCGGTATCGCGTTCGTGCAGGCCAATGGTCGGTTCGTCTAAAACATACAAAGTGTTGGAGAGTTTGGAGCCGATTTGGCTGGATAGTCTTATCCGCTGGGCTTCGCCACCGGACAAGGTGGAGGCTTCACGGCTTAAGGCGATGTAATCCAAACCCACCTCTAAAAGAAACTCCAGGCGTGAAATTATTTCTTTAACAACATTAGCGGCGATGGCTTTTTCTTTTTCACTAAATTTTGATTCCAGGTCAACGAAGAATTCATAAGCCTCCTCGATGGTCAAAGAAATTATTTCCCAGCAGTTTTTGTTTTTTATTTTGACGGCTAAGGATTCGGGTTTCAATCTTTTACCCTGACATTGCGGGCAGATTTTTTCCGAATAAAGATTTTCTTTGCCCAGTCCGTGGCAGAAAGAACAAGCGCCGTAAGGACTGTTGAAAGAAAATAACCGAGGTTCAATTTCTTCAAAAGAGAATCCGTCATCAGGACAACTCCAGCGCGATGAATAAAGAATTTCCATCGGCGGTTTTGCTGGGTAAATAACATTAATCAATCCTTCGCTGTAATTTAAGGCTGATTCAATGGATTCAAAAATTCGGGCCGAATCGTCAACCGGCGGTTTATCAATGACGATTTCAATGGTGTGGGCTTGATAGCGGGGAAGGCTTATTTTATCGTGCAGGGAATAAATTTTTTTATCAATTCGGGCTTCTTTGAATCCTTTGTTTAAGAAATCGTATAAAAGTTGATAATATTCGCCTTTTCGACCGTAAACAACGGGCGATAAAATAGTGAGATGTTTTACTTTTAATTCTTTCGCTTTTTCAATAATCAAATTAAACATCTCTTCCGAAGACAGTTTTTTGATTTCTTTGTGGCAGGTCGGGCAGTGGGGTTTGCCAATGCGGGCGAAAAGAACCCGCAGGTAATCGTAAATTTCCGTCAAAGTGGCAACAATGGAACGGGGATTGTGAGAAAGCGCTTTTTGGTTGATGGCGATGGCTGGCGAAAGGCCTTCTATTTCATCAACGTCTGGCCGGTCCATCTGGCCCAGGAATTGCCGGGCGTAGGGGGAAAGGGATTCAATGTATCTTCGCTGGCCCTCGGCAAAAAGCGTGTCAAAAGCTAAAGACGATTTGCCGCTGCCCGATAAGCCGGTAAAAACAATCAGCTTGTTTTTTGGCAGTTCCAAGTTTATGTTTTTCAGATTGTGGGTTCTCGCCCCTTTGATGATTATTTTTTCTTCTTTCATGGTTTTATAATAGTTCTTCTTTTTCAATTAACTCCATAACGTCTTTTTTGACGCTTTTCGGCCGGAGTTTGTGTTTTTTGTTGAATTTTATCTGAATTTCTCTCCGGCGCTTGGCTTCTTTGACGGCTCTTGATATTGAGCCGGTTAGGGAATCGGCGTACAGGATAATTTTACCATTGACGTTTCGGGCAGCTCTTCCCATTAATTGCATTAAAGCGGTTTCGCTTCGCAAAAATCCTTCGCGGTCGGCGTCAAGAATGGCCACCACGGAAACCTCGGGTAAATCCAGGCCTTCTCTTAATAAATTGACGCCGATTAAAACGTCGTATATCCCTTTCCGGAAATCGGTTAAGATCCGCGTCCGTTCCAGGGTTTTAGTTTCCGAGTGCATATAATTGGCTTTGATATTTTTTTCGGTTAAATAACTAGTTAGCTCTTCGGCGGTTTTTTTGGTCAAGGTGTTGACCAATACTCTTTCGTTTTTTGAAGCCGCTATTTTTATTTCTTTAATTATATCGTCAATTTGGCCTTGGTTTTTCTTTTTGTCAAAAACGGGCCTGATTTCAATTTCCGGGTCAGCCAAATAAGTCGGTCGGATAATTTGTTCGGCGATACGAGCCGAATTTTTCAATTCATATTCCGAGGGCGTGGCCGAGGTGAAAATAACAGGCCCCGTTCTTTTCAGGAACTCCTCAAATTTTAAAGGCCGGTTGTCAATGGCCGAAGGCAGGCGAAAGCCATATTCAATCAGGGTTTCTTTGCGGGCTTTGTCGCCTTCGTACATCCCTTTTATTTGGGGGACGCTGACATGGGATTCGTCAATAATGGTCAGAAAATCCGGCTGGCCATTTTTGAAAGGGAAATAAGAAAGCAGGGTGTCCGGCGGCTGGCCGGCCAGTTTTCCGCTTAAGTGCCGCGAATAATTTTCAATGCTGTGGCAATAGCCCAGCGTTTTTATCATCGTTAAGTCGTTTTTGGTTTTTCGGCGCAATCTTTCGGCTTCCAGGGGCAGTTTTTCTTTTTCAAAAAAATCAACTCTTTCCTCTAATTCTTTTTTTATTTCTTCAATGGCTTTTTCGCGTTCCGGTTCGGTGCTGATAAAATGTTTCAGCGGAAAAATCGCCAATTCGTTTAGGTGATATTTTATTTTTCTGGTTAAAGAATCAATTACCGACAGCCGTTCAATTTTTTGATCTTTGATTTCAAGCTGATAAATAAATTCACCCGAAGCCGGAATCAATTCAAAAATATCGCCTCGTATCCGGAAAAATCCTCTTTTAAGGTCGGAATTGGTTCGTTGGAAATGAATTTTTATCAGTTGGCGGGTCAGGTCGTTGCGGGTGATGATCTTCTTGGTTTCCAAATGAATAGCGGAAGCAAAATAATTCAAAGGAACACCCAGATTATAGATGCAAGAAACCGAGGCGACGACGATCACGTCTTTTCTTTTCATCAAAGCCGAAGTAGCCAGGTGCCTTAATCGGTCAATCTCTTCATTGATAACCGCTTCTTTTTGGATGTAGGTGTCGGTGATGGGCAGGTAGGCCTCGGGCTGATAATAATCGTAATAAGAAACAAAATAGCAAACCGTATTTTGCGGAAAAAAAGTTTTATATTCGCGATAAAGCTGGGCCGCCAAAGTTTTGTTTGGAGAAATCACCAGCGTCGGTTTATCAAAACGAGCAATAACGTTGGCCATTGTGAAGGTTTTGCCGCTGCCGGTAACGCCCAGTAGGGTTTGGAACCGCTCGTTTTTTTCGAGACCTTCAACCAACTGCTTGATAGCTTGGGGTTGATCTCCGGCGGGTTTGAAAGGCGAATTGAGTTTGAACATGTTCTTATGGATTTGGATAGATTTAGTAGCTTTGGGTTGGTCTATAGACGCAAAAATTTCCTTGGTTTGGTCCCAAGGGGTGTCTGTATGTTAACAAAGGCGGAGGAAAAGTAAATGACGACAGATTTTACCGCTGAAAATTGAAAAGATGTCTTAAAAGCGGTAGGATTAAGGTAATAATAAATATGACCTTTGAAGAATATCAAAAAATTTCAAGAGAAACGGCGATTTATCCCGATAAGGATAAGAATTTTATTTATCCGACTTTGGGCTTGGCGGGCGAAGCCGGAGAGATCGCGGAGAAAATAAAAAAAGTCCTGCGGGATAAAAGCGGGAT
This sequence comes from Patescibacteria group bacterium, assembly GCA_038065115.1. Lineage (GTDB taxonomy): Bacteria > Patescibacteriota > Minisyncoccia > UBA6257 > MFKM01 > MFKM01. The sequence continues at coordinate 1,809 of JBBTRS010000019.1, read as the reverse complement.
TGTTGACGAAGAAACCAGAAAAGAAATCTCCAAAGAATTGGGCGATGTTTTGTGGTATCTCTCTCAATTGGCCACTGAAATGGAACTGTCTTTGGAAGAAATCGCCTCCTTAAACATTGAGAAATTAAAATCCCGCAAAGAACGAGGCGCGCTCCACGGCAGCGGCGACAACAGATAATTGAACTTGGCCGGAGGACGCAAACTATTGAAGGTGAAAAATAAAACTTTCGGATTATATCAGGAACTTCGGAAAAAATACGGCCACCCGAAAGGGCAGTGGGGTTTGTGGTGCCAGAGGCCGAAAACAGACAAGGAAAAAGAGGAAGTTGTTGTCGGAGCGATTTTGACCCAGCGGGCCAATTGGCGAAACGCGGAACTGGCTTTGGCTAATTTGAAAAAGGCGAAAACAGATTCTTTGAAAGATATTTACAAATTGGGATTAGAAAACAAAGAGAAGCTGGCTTTGCTGATAAAGCCATCGGGATTTTATCGGCAGAAAGCCGATTGCCTTTTCGGCTTGGTAAAATTTATTTTGGAAAATTACGGAAATTTGAAGAAGCTGAAAAAGATAGAATTAGCCAGATTAAGAGAAGACTTGCTAAAGCAAAAGGGCATCGGCCCGGAAACAGCCGACAGCATTTTGCTTTACGCTTTGGAAAAACCGATTTTCGTCATTGACGAATACACGCGGCGGTTCGCCAAGAAACATTTTTTAACCGACAATCGCGATTATCGGTTTCTTCAGAATTTTTTTGAGAAAAATCTCAAAAAAGATTTCCGCTTGTATCAGGATTTTCACGCCTTAATCGTGATTGACGGGAAAAATAAATAAAAAAAGCCGAAAGATAAACTTTCGGCTTTTAAGGGCATTTATCAAAGATAAAACCTCCCTTTAAATTTTTGAATTTCTTCAGGCGTGCCTTTTCCGATCATTTTGAGCATTTCTTCGTAATCTGGCAAGGCCGCTTCCATGTTTTTGTATCGGTTTATAATCCGGAGATGTTGCGGTAAGTCTATCCGGATTTCGAATCTTTCATTGCTCCCTCTATATTCCCTGATAGGCTTTAATGCGATAGTCAGATTTTTTAGCACTTTGCTTCTAGGCACCTTTATGAGCTGGTCCATTTATATCTCCTTTCTCATCTTCGGAGGATTTTTTAGATTCCTCCAGTATTTCTTCGTATTTTGCGAGAGCTTCGTGTTCAAGGAAAAAATGTTCTTTCAGAGCGAAGACATTGCCTTTTAGTTTTATTCGGATTTCGAAGGTTTTGAATTCTTGGCTTCCGTCGTCAACTAAAAGTATTAATTGGATTTCAGCATCACCCGGTGTTGTCTTTAAGGGTTCGCTTCTGATTATCGTCAAAACTTTCGTCCGAGAAGACATGCCTCACCTCATTTTTAAGTCTTTCAGTATTTTATTGTAATCTCTTAAAGCTTTTTTCTTATCGCACCGAAATTGTTCAAGGGTAAAGACATGACCTTTCGCTATTAATTGAACTTCAAAAATAGCGAATTCTTCACACTGGTCGTTCCTAAAAAGAGCCAATTCGATTCCGGCAGTGATTGAATCTGTTCTTATATATTCACCTTTGATCGTTTGCAAAACATTTGCCTGACGCATTTTCCGCCTCCTCTCTATTACCGTTTTTTTGTTGTTAAAGGACCCTGAATGACTTTAAGTTTTTAGTCTAAACATTTAGAGAGGATTTGTCAAATCCTCGTCATGGTTCAATAGCTTGTGACCATCTTGGAGTAAAAGGTATGTATAATGAAATATAAAAGGCTATCCACGATGTGCTGTGGATAGCC
>JBBTRS010000018.1:19473-24336 GCA_038065115.1 Patescibacteria group bacterium | reverse complement strand
CGGCGGCCGGCAATTCCGGCGGTTCGGTAAATTATCCGGCTGCCTATCCGGAAGTAATCGCGGTTTCCGCTACCAATAATTTAGACGCCATTGCTTCTTGGTCTTCCCGCGGTCCGGAAGTGGATTTGTCGGCCCCCGGAGTTTCCGTTTATTCAACTTACAAAGGACAAGTTTATAAAACCTTAAGTGGCACTTCAATGGCGGCTCCTCATGTTGCCGGCGCCGCGGCATTGGTTTTGACAATGGCGTTTAGCAGTTCAACGATTGGCGATTGGGATCTTAATAACGACGGATTTTGGGATCCTTCCGAAGTTCAGAACAAATTAGAAATGACCGCCGAGCAGGTTGTTCCCGACACTATTCCCGGAAAAGATAATCTTTACGGCGCCGGTTTGGTTGACGCCGAAAAAGCGGTTGTCCAATAAATCCAGTTCTTAATTTTAGAAATCGCTGCGGTTAAGAAAATACCAACCAAAAAGTTGGTGTTTTCTTTTTTACCCGACTGACTTAAAATATAAAATAGATATGCCCAGTAGTGAGCCCGCGATTGCTTTAGCTCGATTTATCTACCGGGGCTCCCAATCGGGAAATAATTAATTGTTAAAAATAAAGTCAAATAAACAAATCAGAACCACGATGAGCTAAAGATAAATTACTATCGCGGGTCTACTACTGGGTATGAAACAAAATCAGTTTTCAGAAACTTATTCAAAATTTCTTCAGAAGTTTTTGAAGCCGCGAAAGCTGCTCAAAATTATTTTTGACTGTTCTAATGGCACAGCCGGTTTGATTTTGGAAAAAGCGCTTTCCGGCCAATCGCCCGATCAATCATTGAATTATAAAATTATCAACGGCAATCCCGACGGCGATTTTCCGGCTCACGGGCCGAACCCGTTAAAATCCGGAGCTACAAAACAATTGCAGCTCGCCGTTAAAAAATATAAAGCCGATTTGGGAATAATTTTTGACGCTGACGGCGATCGCATGCTTTGCGTTGACGACAAAGGCCGTTTTGTCAATCCCGGAGCCAGCGCCAGACTTTTGATTTGGCATCTGAAACCGAAAAAAGCGATTGTTGATGTTGGTACTAGTTGGTTGGTTAAAAGATTCAAGATTCATGATTCAAGATTCATGATTCATGAGTCCAAAGTCGGCCAGTATTTTATTAAGCAAAAAATGCGGATTGAAAACGCTGATTTTGGAGCCGAACATTCAGGCCATTATTATTTCAAAGAATTTTTTAGTTTAGATTCCGGAATTTTAGCGGCTATTGAAATTATCAATGCCGTTTCTAAATTGCCTTACAGGTTATCCGATTTTGTTGATTTGTTGCCGAGATATTATCGTTCGGAAATTGATCTCGGTCTTAAGCGGGTTGATCCCGAAAATTTGCTGAAAGCAGTTGAACGGGCTTACCAAAGAGAAGCCCTGCCCACCGGCAGACAGGCAGTAAAAATTTCCCGCCTTGATGGTTTAACCATGGAATTCCCCGATTGGTGGTTTAATCTTCGTTTTTCCCAAACCGAACCGTTAGTGAGGTTAAATATAGAAGCTACAGAAAAATTTAAACTTCAAGAAGAAGTTTTAAGATTCAAAAAATTACTAAATTTAAAATAAAAAGAGCCAAGATTGAGTGAGTCTCGGCTCTCATGACTAAAGGCTTCTACATCTCCTTGATTTATTTTACTATTTTAAAGGCGACCCTCTTTTACCAATTCAACCGTCATTTCTCGGCTGAGTTTTCCACGAGTTTCTTTGTCCATGGGGAGCGTCGTTCGAAGATAAATGTTTTCTACGGGTTCCCTTATCGGCATCAACCAAGCATGGAGGCAATTTCTTTGAAGGCAGTGAAAACGTTTGTTGCCAGAATCCCACTGGATAAAAAAACTTTCGCATTTTGGGCATCTTTCTTTCATTTTGTACTCCTTTCTGTTTGAGATTTTTAAGCCAAAATTTTAAAGAACCAAATATATTTATATATATAATCTTTTTTTGAAACTTGTCAATTTTTTATTGACATTTTTGTTTTTTCGCGCTTATAATACCAGCAATGTTTAACACTCCGTATGGTTTAAAACTCAATATTGCTCAAGTAGCCGAGGAAATAGCGCGGTTTATGAAAGCCGAATCTCGGTATCGCTATAAAGTGGTTATTGGCACCGATTCCCAGGGATTTGGGCCCTCGTCTTTCCCCGTTGATTTCGTGACGGCGATAGTGGTTCAGCGAATAGGCAATGGCGGACGGTATTTTTGGCGCCGAACTGAACTGGGAAAATTTCATACCCTTCGGGACAGGATTATTCAGGAAGTGATGATTTCTTTGGAAGCCGCTCAAGAAATTCTAGCCGCCCTTAAAACTTTTGAAACCTCGGATTTTTCCGCCAAAGGCGGACCAGCCGCAGGCTGGGATTTTGAAATTCACGCCGATATCGGCGAAAAAGGCGAGACCAAGGTGATGCTCCAGGAAGTGGTGGGCATGATTCGGGCCAATAATTTTGAAGCCCGGACCAAACCCGAAAGTTACGCCGCTTCCAATGTGGCGGACAGGCATGTTTAAATCGTCAAGCATCACGCATCAAGCGTCAGGCGTCAAAATTTTAATATTATGGAAAAGGGTTATAAAAGATTAAAGGTTTACCAAGAAGCCCACAAATTAGTAAAAGAGATATATATAATTACAGAAAAATTTCCTAAATCTGAGTTGTTTGGATTAATATCTCAAATGAGAAGGTGCGTTGTCTCAATAGTAGCCAATATTTTAGAAGGACAAGCAAGATCGGGTTTGAAAGAATTTAGGCAATTTTTATACATAGCCAACGGTTCTTTAGTGGAATTAGAATATTATTTAGAGTTATCTTCAGATTTAAAATATATAACTAAAGAACAATATGAGAAAATGGAAAATCAAAGAATAATCGTCGGTTCTTTGTTGGGAGGATTTATTAAATACTTAAAACGTGACGCCTGAAGCATGACACATGACACGGTAGTATTTGACATTGAAACTAAAAATTCTTTTGCCGATGTCGGCGGGGAGGAAAACCTTAAAAAATTGGATGTTTCCGTGGTCGGCGTTTATTCTTACAAAGACGACGCTTATTATTGTTTTGGAGAAAATGAATTTGAAAAAATAAAAGAGATTTTTCAGCGAAGCAATTTGCTCGTTGGTTTTGCCATCAAGCGATTTGATTTGCCGGTATTGGAAAAATATTTTCTTCCCAAAGGCGATTTTAATTTTTACAACATTCCTTGTTTTGATATTTTGGAAGAAATAGAAAAATCGCTTGGCCGTCGGGTTGGTCTTGGCGATTTGGCTATGGCTAATTTGGGATTAGGCAAGACCGCCGTCAGTTTGGAAGCCATTGATTTCTACCGAAACGGAGAAATGGAGAAATTAAAAAATTATTGTCTTAACGATGTTAAAATAACCAAAGAACTTTACGAAATGTTGAAAAACCAGGGCTATCTTTGGATTCCTCAAAAATTTTCGGCAAAAATGTTAAAATGGGAATATCGAGCGACTTAATCTAAAGATATTACCGAATAAAAACAATTTACTATTGTAAAAACGCGATCGCGGAATTACAATAGTAAACCGGTAATTTTGATTTATAAAATATTTATGAATAAAAAATTTTTAATTCTAATTCTGGCCGGGGCGGTGATTGTTCTTGGCGGTGTCGCGGCTTTTGCTCCCGCTTCGCCGTTTAAATTAAATTTGAATCAATTTGCTTTGCGGGGATCGGTCAAAAACCCCGTTTCTGCTTCTTCGACATCGGCGGTCCCTTTGTATAAGCCGGTTATTGATTACGAACAAGCCGTCATTAATGCCGTTGAAAAAGCTTCGCCAGCCGTTGTTTCTGTTATTGTTTCCAAGGACTTGCCGGTTATTGAAGATTGTCCTTATAATCCTTTTTCTGATTTACCTCCGAATTTCCAGCAATTTTTTGACGATCGGTTTCAATTTTCCCAGCCTTGCCAAAAAGGGACTAAGTCTCAAGAGGTTGGCGGTGGCAGCGGATTCGTTATCGCCAAAGACGGATTGATTGTTACCAACAAGCATGTTGTTGCCGATTCTGGCGCCTCTTACACGGTTTTAGCCAATGACGGCAAAAAATACGACGCCAAGGTTTTGGCTCGCCATCCGTTTTTGGATATAGCCGTGCTCAAGATCAAACCGCTTGTTGATGACAATTTGTCGGTTTTAATTTTAGGCGATTCCGACAGTATCAAATTGGGCCAAACCGCCATTGCCATCGGCAACGCTTTGGGAGAATTTAGAAATACGGTTTCAGTGGGCACGATTTCCGGTTTAGCCCGAACGGTGACTGCCCAGGGCGAGGGCATGACGGAAACTATTGAAGGCGTGATTCAGACCGATGCCGCTATCAACCAAGGCAATTCTGGAGGGCCTCTTTTAAATCTTAAAGGCGAGGTTATAGGCATTAATACCGCTATGGTGACGGGCGCTCAAAATATTGGTTTTGCTTTGCCTATCAACCAAGTGAAAAAAGCCATTGAATCGGTAAAAAACACGGGGGAAATCAAGGTTCCTTACCTGGGCGTTCGTTATTTAAGAATTACTTCGGATTTAGCGAAAAAAGAAAAATTGCCGGTTGAAAACGGCGCGCTGATAAGGGGCAGTCAAGACGGTCCGGCAATAACTCCCGATTCTCCGGCTAAAAAAGCCGGCCTTCAAGCCGAGGATATTATCAAAGAATTAAACGGCGAAAAACTTGACCAAGATAATTCTTTGGCTTATTTAATCCAGAAATATAATGTCGGCGATAAGGTGTCTTTAAAAATTTTAAGAAATGGCCAAGAAATAATTTTAGAAGCGACGCTTGAAGAAAAACCGGCAAA